>JABGVH010000151.1 GCA_018646195.1 Halobacteriovoraceae bacterium | reverse complement strand
TTTTTAAAAATTCCTTTTCTTTAAATCCTGAAAAAACTTCTGAACTTGTTACCGCCGGATATAAAAGAACATTGGAAGTCTTTCGAAATAATCAATGGGAAAGTTAAGTCTCTTATTATTTTTTTACCCTTGCCTACTCTTTGCATTAGTCCCTGAAAATTTCTTTCAAGATGATTACCTACTGATTGAAAAAATTCTGCATAAGGAAATTTTACAAAATATAAATGTAAACTCCTTTGAGCCCAAAGATAAATTTACCTATTATAGCACTGACCCGAAAAGTATCGTGCCGGATGAATTTGGTGTCTCTCCTTATTTTTTTCCGATCGTACGCTTCTGGTTCAATATTTATACTATTTACGGCTCTCACCACGCTGTCATCCACGATAAGAAAGATCTTAAAATAATTTATGAAGTTATCGATTTTACCGAGCTCGGAAAATCAACATTAAATAAACATACCAAGCACTCAATTCAGAACCGCTTATCCCTAGCGCGAATAAAAAAAATAAAGTCATTACTTTTGGAGCTTGGGAGAAAGAAGAAGCTAAGTCGCGAGGCCAAGGAATTACTCAAGCAAATTGTAAAAACAGGTGTCTCTATTCCTAAATCAAAGAAACGGCGTAAAAGCTTCTTTAAAAAACTATCTAAAAACCTAAGAACCCAAACAGGTCAAAAGCACCATATAGAGCAAGGACTAGTTAATATTATTCCCTTTCAATTATTTCTCAATCAGGCGGTAGATAGATATAAGCTTCCCCGCTCACTATTGGCGATGCCTTTTTTGGAATCAAGTTTTAATATACGGGCGCGCTCAAAAGTAGGAGCAACTGGAATATGGCAATTTATGCGAAGGATAGGTCGCGCATTCATGGTGGTCAATAAGAGTACGGACCACCGGCTTAATCCTGTCATTTCCACTCTCGGTGCCCTTCATTTGTTAAGGCAAAATAAACAAGTGGTCAAACGCTGGGACCTGGCCATCTCGGCCTATAATTCGGGAACAAAACATATCGTCAGGGCCAGAAGGAAATTAAAAAATAGAAATATTAGCCTCGAGCAAATTTTTAAGCAGTATAAGCACCCTCATTTTGGATTCGCCTCTCAAAATTTCTATGCCTCCTATTTGGCATTAGTTCATGCTCTGGCCTATCGGGGCCAATTCTATACCAAAGATAGTGTGACCAAGTACAAAGCGCTGCAAGTTAATCCTAAGGGCCTTAGCTTATATGTAACAAAGTGTTCTTTCACTCCCGGCTGGTTTTTTAATAAACTAAAAAAATCTTCCCCTGATATTCACTACCTGAATACTCATTTAAAAAATAAAAAACAAGTTTATCCAAGAGGAACACTGCTAGTAAGCGATATCAAACTAAATTCTAAAAAATATTATCGAGTTAAGGCCAGTCAATATACCAAGCGCTATCCCAAGAATATGTACAAGTTTATTAGAAAACAAAAATGTAATTTATAATTGTTCTATTAGATAAGTAGAAGGTGAACAAAAGGTTTGAACGAAATCTGCAGTTCCATCAGTGTAAGTTATTTTTGCATTGATAATACCCTGCATATCTCCAACGATGAAGGCGTGGTCGCTCATCTCAGTGACCTCACTTGAAAAGAGGCCGTCTTTATCTAGGTAGCTTTGATCGAGGCCCATATGACCTTTGATCGTTTCTCCCGATACCATCACTTCACTGGGTGCTTTCTTAAAGTTCAATTGAACTAAGCAAAGGCCTTCCATTTGATCAATATTATGAGCACCCATGACTTGTTCAATAAATTTCTGACTAGGCACTTCGAGATCAGTGCTATTCCAATAGCCTAAGTAAATACTTTCGCTTAAATGATTAAACTCTAGGTATTTTCTCATTCCTAAGGGAATGATCGGGCGTTGGTATTCATAGTGATTAAGAGCGGTAGGCATGACCTTAATATTTTGATTAAAGTACTTAACATCTCCCTCATCAAGAGAGAGCTCTGCAAGGCTGCGGCTAAGGACATTTCTTTCGAAGAGGCTTATTTCTTCAATTCCTGATTCTACAAAATGAGAGCCAATAAAAGTCACTTCATCTTCAGTTATAAAAAGAATTCTTTCGCCGATTTTATTTTTAAGGGTCTTGTAACTTAAGAGGGCATTACCGGGTTCAATTCCAATATAGAGAATAAAATTATAAGCACCCTCTTCATTAACAACTTCAAATTTTTGGTTGAGAAATAATTTGGCCTCATAGTTCTTATCAACGTCAATCTGATCGACCTCTTCTTCCATTTCGATTAGTAGAAAACCACCTTGTCCCCTCAATCCCTTTCCATCGAGAAACTCATTAAAGCTCTCACTATTAATCATAGGAATTGAGTTCTGGTACTCACCGGCCTCAAAAGTTAATTCAATTTTGGTACGGACCAAGTCTTTTTTAAGCAGGGTGCCTCTCATTAGTCCTCTAGAGGAGCTCAGTTGAGTCTCAAGGGCAATGCTGCCACCACTTTGATCCATTATGGTTCGGTTGGGATCGTAGTCTGGAATGAAGTCAAAGTTGGTTACTGAGTTTCCAACAGTATTCCCGAGAAAAACTTCATACGCCTTTATAGTATTGCGAGAATAACTACCCGCCTCTGATTTACTTTTTGAGCTCACTACTGGGGCTGCTGATTTTTCTCTTGCCAATAATTGAGTAGCACTCGGTGAGTAGTCATGAATAATTTTCTTTGGAGTGACTACCGCTAGCTTAGGAGCTGAGCTATCTGCCATCTCTCTTTGGATTACTGATTGAACAGCACTGGAGATATTTGAGTAGTCATCTCTAGCGGCACCGGCCATCGCTACTTTCTCATCAGGAATTTGCGCCAAGAGTTCCTTTAATTCAGATTCGCTAGGTTTCGCTAATTGAGGAGCTGCTACTTTTACTGGCTCAACCTGGGTCACTTCAGTGGTTGGTTCAGGAACAATTTCTATTTCGGCATCTTTTTTTGAGTAGTCAATAAAGAC
>JABGVH010000110.1 GCA_018646195.1 Halobacteriovoraceae bacterium | reverse complement strand
GGGAGTCGTCTTGAAATTTTAGGGAGGAGTCTAGCGCCTCTTCACCTTCGGAGTTACAGCCACTCATGCTAATGAGTAGGAAAATGGTCAGTAATTTAAAAATAGTTTGAATAAAAACTCCTTAATTACTATTCGGGTTAATTGTAGCGCGCAGTAAGAGGAGAGTTATGAAGATTTCTTGAAGAGTTTTGAATATTTAAGGTCTTAGACGCTTTTTTTAGTAGGAACCTAATTTCTCAACTATTTTTGAGGCGTACTTATTGGCCTGTAAAACCGCGGGACCAACTCGGTTATACTTGTAAAAATTGGCGATAAAAGATGCTAGGAAAGCGTCGCCAGCCCCTGTGGTATCGAGAACATGGCGGACCGGAATCGCTTGTTGGCGATAAATTATTCCATCGTGAAGGACCATGCTTCCTTTGGCGCCTAAGGTGATGATGAAGTTCTTTTCTTTTTCGATCCCAAAATTAATAATTTCTTCAACTTTAGAATGCTTGGCGTTTTCGAGGCCGAATATTCCCCAGGCCAATTGGGGAAGGCACATCTCTACAATAGTTAAGGAGCCGTCAAAATCAGAGAGGTCCATAAAGTCCATTATCAATTGTTCTTTTTTTAAATAGCTACAAATTGATTCAAAAAGCGGGAGGTTTTGGCGAAAAACTACTGAAATAAAGAGTTCAAATTGGGAAAGAAATTGGTGGTGTTGAGGAAAAACTTCAAACTCCCTTAAAACTCCCTCTCTGTATTCGACAAAATCTTTTTCTCCATCTTCTTTATTGGTTATCGATTGAACAGGGGTATACCCTTCGATAATTTCGAAGTGTGAAAAGAATTGCATTCTTTCAACTTTCTTTTGGACCAGCTTGGCCTCTGGGTCAGTTCCAAGGGGAGAGAAGAGATGAACCTGCATGTCTTTGCTGCATTGAGAGAGGTGGTGGGCGACATTGAGGCTACAGCCTCCTACCCATTGAATATTTTTTTCTAGGTAGTGATCGATGCCACTGTCGCCAATACAGACGACATTGGTTTTCATTGAAATTCTCTTATATTGCGATCGCGAATCCGTTTTACGGTATCAACGAGATCAATGACTTTTTGTTGCACTATCCGACCATCGGTCATCATTGAGCTGCCGACAATAGCGGCATCGGCGGCGGTAAAGAGTGAAGTGACGTTTTGACAGTCTAGACCTGAGCCTATCAGTACCGGTGTCGTTTGAGCCCCTTCTTTTGCCGCTAGGACTTCTTCTACCGTGGGAGCGCTGCCAGTTTTACTTGCAGAGACTACGATGCCGCTGCTGCCTTTCTCGCGCGCCTGAGAGGCCGATTGTGCGAGAGTTTTACCCTCTTCTAATAAGGTGGCATATTTGACCTGGATATCAGAAAAAATCTGTACCTTACTGGCGTCGATCTCTTTTTGAAATTTGATAAGTCCCTCAGGATCAATTTCAATTTCTCCACCGTATTCTTCCCTCGCCATCCTATCAACAAAGTAATCTGTGCGAATAAAATCCAAATTAGCCGCTTTGGCAATTGAGAGTGAGGCAATTGGGTCATTCAGTAGAAATTCAACGCCCATAGGGATCTTTTTAAATTCACGGCGTAATTCGGCCATCACTACTGACAGACCGGCGATATCACTGGGCGAGGCCTTTAAAGTATAGGGGTCATCGTATTCATTTTCTAAGAGTACTGCGTCGACCCCACCACCCACTAAGAAGGCCATATCTTTGGCGGCTTCTTCGATTACTTTTTCGAGACTGCTATGCCCATTCTTTCCCAGTAGAGGTAAGAGGTAGACAACTCCAATAATTGCTTTTTTAACGCCGAATAATTCCATTATTTGAGTATTCCATAGCGGGAGGGCTTTGGGCAAAAAAAAGGCCCTAGAAATTCCTAGGGCCTATTATTAATTATTTTTTTGACCTGTGGGGATGATGGTCAATTTTTTACTTAAAGTTCAAATTCTTCAGCTTGGTAGAGCCAGAAAATAGACTCAATTTCTGAATTGGCAACATTACCGTAACGGTCCCAACCATTCTCGTGAGAGCCAAGGTTAGAGCGAGAGAAAGTCACTTCGTCGAACCAAAAGTTGAGAAGGTCAAATTCTTTGACAGGAATTGGCCACTTGGCGTCCATTTTTTCAGCATTGTACCAATTTTTCTTCTTAACTTTTTGGACATACATCCAGTGCATACGGCCTGGATCAAGTTTATTACCCATTGCATAACCAGGCATTACAAAAGAATGCGAATTATAGATGTAATAACTTGAGGCAACCCATGGGCTGAAAGTTGGCTTATAATAACCAGCTCTGTAGTGGTAAGTATCGATAGAATACCAGTCAGTGTGACGGTCAAGTACGATTGTAAGGCGATCCCACATTTCATTTTTGTCTGGGAAGACGCGAGTAAGACCACGGTCTTTTGCAGTTGCGTACTCTTTCTTATAATCTTCATGGGTTTCTGTTACGAAGATTACACCTTTTAAAATATTAGGATTGTTTGCGAATTTTTTAGCTAGTAATTTTTTGGCGTTTTTAATACCCTTACCAAGCAACTTCTCATTTGACGTTCCTTTCAGTTTTTCTTCTGAGGCCAATTGAATGATAGTGAACATTAGATCATCGGCTTTTTGACGAACGGTCCAATCATCTTCGTCAAAGTCTTTCAGGATATTTCTTGCGGCAACTAAGAGACAGGCACCAGAAGCGTCTGTGCTATCAATTGTAGTATTCCAACCACAGCTACCAACTTCTTTAGGGTCTAGAGCGACTAGCTCTCCAACGCCGTCTCCTGTGATATCTTCTGTAACCATAACAAAGCCACGAACATCAGACGATGAGTAGATGCTCATGATTTGATGGAGGTCGATTTGGTTTTCGCCTTCACCAAGCTTGTTTGGGTAGTAGAACATTCTAAGCATTGCTTGTTGGTTAATCTTATCTCTTGTTGCATAGGGGTTTTTAAAATATTGATTGCAGTCAGAATCTTTCATTGAGGAACGCCAAGCTGATCTTCCTAGTTTCCTAACTCCTGTTTTCTTGTCAACTGTACAAGAGGTAGAGAAGGCACGAGAAAACCAAAGTTGTCCGTTTGATTCAAGAGACTGGGCCTTGATGTTACCATCACCTCGGAATTCATAATAATAGGCATGATCGGTGCGGCTACAGTTTTTCTTGTCAGCTACAAATGAAGTTAGTCCGGCCTCATAGGCATCATATTCCAATTGTCCGTTAACTTCTTTTTCTTTTGAAAGGTATTCGCTCATTATGTAGCGGTATTCGCAAATGGTCATTGGCTGGACGGACTTTTGATCAACCTCGAGGTGACGACTACCAAGAGCCCCTAGCTTATTTTCTCTAAACTTATGAAGAGATTTAGAGATCTCGGTTAGGCGCTGATAGCCCTGACCAGTCATCTGGTCAAAAACTTTCTTCTTACGGTTATAAGTTTGAACGGAATCTTGTGAAAGATTAATTTTACTTAGCCACTGGAGCTTCTTTTTTAAGGTAGAAAGGCGGTCACGATATTCCCCACACATGATGGTAAGCATATTATGCGCTTCAACATGGTATTCTTTCGGAGGTAATTGCTCAGGCTTACATCCACCTGCTTTATATTTTGATTTCCTTGCACAGAGCCCATAGGTTCTTTCAAAATCAGTATAGGGGTTGAAGGCAATTGACTTTATATCTTCTCTTAGGTCAGATTTTCGACCATCTTGTTCAGCAACAGCAACCTCACTAAGTTTAGTGGCGGCCCTTTTAATAAGAGAATTTTGATAATTAACTTTGGGGAAATCAGAACTATTTTGTTCGACTGATCCATCTGCGCTACATAGATCTTTCCAAGTGACTGCAGCAGCCTGTGTATTTGAGATACCAAAGGTAAGCGCAAGGAGGGTAGAGGTAAGTAATGTCTTGTTCATTTTAATTCTCTCTCTTAAGGGGGATGAGTATTTTATTTATTTTGTTTTACATTTCATTGAAATTGGCAGGTGATCTGAGATCGCTTCGCGATAAACTGTGAATGTTCCCGCTGCGTAGGAATCAAGAATTTTTTCTTGAAAACCTTTAGCAAGAAAATCCATTTGACCTTGGGTGTAGCGCACGAATAGGTGTTTCCCTTTGCTAAAGGTCTTTAAATCACCTTTCAAAGACTCTCTAAAATTTTCGATATTATAAGTTTTAATTCGCTTGTCTATCGAGGTATTTGGTCTTTTAGTAAAGTTGTAGGCCTTGGCCGAACTCTTACTAGTACTGCACCCCTTTAGGTTTCCTGATTGTGAAAAAACAAAGTGGTCATACTTCATATTCAATTCTTTGTTTCCAACGGTTGTTTTCTCATTAATTACAGTCGTGGCGCCATCAAAATTTTCGAGCACGCCATTTGCTGAGTGCCAGGCATCTTTTAAGGCCTGCCATTTTAGTTTGTCTTTTTCAGTACTCGCTACCCGCGAGTTTTTTCCTGGTGCCGGAAGGTTATAATCACCAAAAAGAATGACATCTTTTTCGTCGGAATTTTCTCTGATTTCGCCAATTAAGTTAGCGATACTTTTTACTTCGGAAAAACGACCGTTATACTCTAGCTTTTCGGCCTGTGCCTTTTTAGTTGTCTTCCACTTATAACCGGTTTCTTTGGTGAAGTTATAAACTTCCATCATTGGGTTATAAAGTTCATAGAGTACTAGCGCCTTCTTTTTCTTATGAATGGCAGCAATCTCGTCTAATATTGGAGAGTAAAGCTCTATCTCTTTTGCTAGAACTGCCTGGGCGTCAGAATCATTTTTTCTCAGTGCTGCGACTTCTTTCCTTGCTTTTTGCCAGCGTGACTTAAAGTCTGTTGCTATTTGCTCAATTCCAACTTCAATTGCCTTCATATTATCTGCTATGACTTCAGATTTTTTTGCTTTTTTAATACGCTTAGCAATAGACGGGTAATTGACAACTATTTGAGGAGCGCGAAAACGAAAGTGAACCGCGCCCATCGTAAAATCTAAGTTTCCAATTTTAAAAGAGGCCCAGAAAGGTTTTCTGGCAACTTCAGCTGTAAACTCTTCTTTCTTAGAAGTACAGGCTAGTGCCTTGCAATACTCTGTAGCTATAATATCGACATTTTTCTTACGATAGAAATAACCAGTTAATTCATTATTTAAGGTATCGACTTCATTCTTACCGTTTAAAGTGTTACTAAGTATTAAGGACCACGACTTGTCTTTTTCCTGGAGTGCCTTAAGAAGCTTTAGGTAAGAGGGTGTTCTGTAGTATTTCTTAAGCTCTTCTGCTGTCAAGACATATGCAGGTTTCTTGGCCTTTATGTCTTTTTTGTCAGCGTAGACTGGTCTACTTCCACCACGCTCTTCAAGCTCAGAAATGAATTTAGTAATATGCTGATTAAAACGAAAGTCTTTGGCGTCAAAATGCTTTAACTCGATTGCTGCAACAACATCCCATTGATTAATAACGGTCGCCAATAGCTCGACGTCTTTAAAGGGAGTCAATTTCTTACCTGTAAAATCTGCTTCCATACCTAAATTGTAGACATTGAAGCCTGCTACTTTGATCTCTTTTGGAGTTCTACTACTGGCCTTTCTAGTAGAGTCACTACAAGATTTTGTACCGCTGCAATAGTGAAGGAAATTGTCGTTACACTCAACTTTTAATTTGAGGTCAGCGGCCAAGTATTTTTTAGTAAATTCGCAGGCCGGTTTTTCTGTTGTGGCCCAAGTGTTTCCACTAAGAGTCATAAAAAGACCAAATGCTAAGACTATAAGTCTTAGTAACTTGATCGAGGCTGGGGACTTCATAAGGTACCTTCGAGTAAGTTATTTATACATGTTTGATAAGCACAGATTGTGCCAATCTTTCTTCCTAATAAGGCAGAGTTAGCACGCTTCAAAGGACCAAACTATGGACAGTGTAAATAAGTTAAACGAGAATTAGTGATTTTAGAGATACTGCTTTAAATGCTTTAAAAATTGGGGGGTTAGACGATGACCCTGATTTGGGATGAGCTGGAATTGGCCTTCATTTCCCTTTAAAATGAGCTGCTGATGGCAATTTGAGGCATTTTGGGGATCCACCAAAAGGTCATCTTCGCCATGCAATCCGTAGATAGGGAAGGGCAGTTTTTGAGGCAGCATTTCATGCTTATAGGAGCAGCAGAGTCCCACCACTTTTTCGACCTGTTGTAACTCGAGCGCCGCGAAAGGTGCTAGGTAACCTCCCTGACTGTATCCAATTAGCGTGACTGGTGTCTCTTCTAATCCCAGCGCCTGAAGCAGGTTCTTTATATAGAGGGCCGGTATTTTATAATCAATGAAGTACTTGCCACTGACATTGTCGTAAAAATACCAAGCAAAATTGAGGCTCCAATGGTCCTGATTTTTTTTAGGTATCGGGTAGGGGCCATTAGGCGCCAGAATAGTGGCGTCTCCCGGTAAGAGGTCTACTAAGTTATTAAAGAGATGAGTTCCAGATTCGGCATAGCCATGAAGTAATAAGTAGAGCTTATTGTCCCGTCCTTCCTTAATTAGGTATTCGGCGAGATGAGTTCCTGGGATCTTGAGCTGCTGGGTTTTCATAGCGGCATTATGGCGTGGGTACCGCTAGAAAGCCACTTATAATCCACAAAATAAAGGCGGTGAAAAGTGGTATCGTCATATTATCGTCTAGTCGCAAGGGAATCATTTCAAATGCGCTTCCAAGTAGTGCGGTAAGTAGAGCAGTCGCCCAGATAGCACCGCTAAGCTGGCCGTTAAAACTCCACAAAACCATCAGAACCACTGTGAAGGTAGCGGTAAAAAAGGCTGCTGAACCCTCAAGGGTTTTTTCTTTCACTAGATGTCTTTTTCCAAAGCGAATACCAATAATTGCTGAAAGTGGATCGGCCAGTGCCAGAGTGAAGATGGCAGCGATGGCGATGCTTTTGGGAAAAGAAAGAATTGTTAGCAAGTAGGCCATCGCCATAGGAACGCCGGCAGACTCTTTGAGCCTTTCTTCCGCTCGGTAAAAATAGCGAGTGAGCATTTCATACTTACTGGCATATTCTGGATAGGCGACTCTAATTTGCTCGAATATATAAATCAAGCAAGCACAGGTGCCTAAGATATAAACTGCTTGTTGATGAGTCAGTAGATAATTGTAAATACTTCCAACCGAAAGACCACCACACATATGAAAAAAACGTCTCGGTAAGTGAAGGTCTTTTCTAGTCTTCTTAACTTCGCTCTCTACTGGTTTACCGTCGAGGTCGAGTTCTTCTTCAGCCGCCTGGGCCTGGTCTACTAATGTTAAATTTTCATTTTCCATGCTTAGTTTATCGGTAAGCGCCTGGGAGTTATTGAGTAAGCTTGAGGGAATTAGTTGTTATAGCGAGGATCTGCCCCTTTGGGGGAGCGAGGCAATACCAGACCTTCGAAGACCTTTAAAATCTTGCGGTCAAAATGGCCAATTTCCTGCTTCATCATTTTTATGGCAGTTGAGGGAGAAAAAGTAGCGTCCTTGTAGGGGGCTTCAGTAATTAAAGTGGCGAAAACATCCGTGATAGTGACAATTTTGGCCAGGTGGAAAATATCCTTCTCATAGAGTCCATTTGGGTAACCATAGCCGTTAGGTTGTTCGTGGTGCTGAAGAATAATGGAGCGGACCTCAGAGGGGATGCCTTTAAGGTCGTCGACGATTTGAATTCCCATTTGAGGGTGTTCTTTAAATTCTTTCGACTCTTCCGGTGTCAGGTCCTGCTTTCCGATTAATTCTTTACGAACTCGGGTCAGCCCTATGTCATGCAGTAGCCCACCTAGCCCTACATGATTGAGGGTTCTCTCTGATTCGTAATCAAGTGCCTTTGCCAAGAGTAGTGAAAAGATACTGACCATGAAGGCGTGCTTCATTGAATAAGTTTGGCCACTAAAGAGCTTCATAATTAAAACAAGGCCGTTAAAATCATTTTCTAATATTTTAGTACAACCTTGTATTGATTTTTCGGCCCAGCGAAGTGTTTTCTGGTCCATTTTCATTGTGGACTCTATTTCCCCCAGAGTAATACTAATCATCTCATTAACAACTGCTCGCATTTCGGCATTTGTATGTGACTTAGGATCATCCAGGCCAATTTCTAATAGTTTTTCTACATAATAAGAGTAGGTCTCACTGGCGGTGTTGTGGATGTAGAGATGCATAACATTTTTGCCAAGATTATATTTTGCCAATTGCTCTTGATCCATATGATCCCCGTTAGAGAAAATTTTTGTGAATTTTCCAGGGGCCCTTTGGATGTGAATATCAAACGGTAGTTTTTCGGTAACCTTTCCAAGAATGGCCACGCTAATTTTTATATATTCTTCTTTGCGAGTGGGGTCGTTAGAATCTACCGAGCCGCTTTCGTCATCTATTGGGTCATTTTCATCCATGGGCCATTTTACCCTGGATTTCTATTAGACCCTAGGGCAAAGTGTCTAGATGTGCTTTTCCGTAGAATTAGAGAAAGATTTAAGCCGCCTGGCGCTGCGCTTTTCGGCAGAAATCGAGCAATTGGGCTTTGAAAAGTTACTCTTAGATCATCAAAGGGACCCTGGCCGCTTTAAAGTTGCGGGTAGTGACAATCGAATATTCCCCCAAGTATTTGCCCCGGTTATTATTGAAAAAGCAGGCAAAAGAATCATAACTCCTAT
>JABGVH010000136.1 GCA_018646195.1 Halobacteriovoraceae bacterium | reverse complement strand
AGCGCTCCTTTTAATTCTACACATTCTTCATTTTCTTCATCTTCAATACAATTAAGAGTTTGGTAACGCTCTTCTTTTGCAACACAGTCAAGCGTCTTAAGTTCCGAGGCCACTTCAAGTAAACCTGCAAGGATTTGTTTAAGTCCACCAGTCGCTTGCGCTAGCCCAGCATCGTAGGCAGCTTGCCCCGCTTCTAATTGAGTTTCGATTGCCGGAATTTGAGGCCCGCGAGTTTCGAAAACTTCTTTCTTTTGAAAACAGCCATAGGCGGTTAAGACCAGTCCACACTTCTGAGGACCAATTTTTATATCGGTAATAATTCCATCGATGATGCGGCTATTGTCTACAATAGTCTTTGCGATCAGACGGCGTCTTTCAAGCTCGCCTTCGGGAAGATCACGATAATCAACTCCCGGCTGCTCATGAGTTTCGGGAATCCAAAAGACTGTCACAGCTGAGGCATTTTTCTTATGGTCGCTATTGGCCAGTAACTGTAGGGTCTCAGTATTATTAATTGTGAAGTTCTTTGTAGCAGCTTCGTTTTGCTTGGCCTTATTCATACAGCTAGAGGCCATCACTAAGGAAGTCGCAAGAATTAATTTTTTAATTGTTATTGCTTTCATAATTATTCCTACTTTCCTAGAAGAAGATGCTCATATTAAGGGTTGTTAACTCGTCTTGGATTACGTTCTTACCTGAAAGAGGTTTTGTATAACCAAGACCTATAGACATAGGTACTGAAAATTCTTTTCTTCGGTACATTGAAATGGTGTCGAAACTTAGGCCTGCTTGAAAGGAGTGCATCTCTTGGTCAGTCTCATCGCTGAGCAGGTCGTAGCGAGAAGCGGCAAACTTACTACCGGAGTACTTATCTGCACCTTTTCTTTGGTAAGAGTAACCGGTTTGAAAAAGCAGGGATTCGAAAACTCGATAGCTCCCGGCGATTGCTGTTTGGAAGATATCACCGAGGTCGCGGCGAGTATTAGAATCTTTATCGGGAGTAATCTTACTGTCAGCGTTCTCACGGATTCTCATTTCTTTACGGTCTGCTAATTGTACTAGGTAGTTGACGCTGCCAGAGATTTGAAAATCTCCTGTAATATTTGTATCGGCGGCCATACCAACCCCGAGGTCTAATTGCTCATCACCTGAACCGACATCGACTAGCTTATTTACATCTGAGCGTTTCCCGGTAGGCAGGACGGCTTCACTTATAAAGGTAAAGGATTTATTTTTATCGTGGAACATATTGTACTTAGAAATTAATCGAATATCTCCAAGCGCTGACTTCTTCTCATCAGTAAGTGGCTTATAACCATTATCTCTAAGTTTGTTCTGAGTAGCTGCTGCAAATTTTCTTTGAACTTCTTCCAGCTTGGCCTGCATCCCCTGTCCTGGAGCTGCAAAAAAGTTGGCGGCATTTTGAAGTGATTCGTTTGAAACAGAACCGACATCAACATTTAAATCGGACTGAACAATGGGAACCACAATCGCCATGGTCCAAGCGCGGGTAAGGCCGTAGGCCAAGACCGGAGTGTGAACATTGACCGCTAAGTTTACTTCACCAGTGGTCTCTCCCATTGAATCTTCTAAACCAATACCAGGAGTATTATTAACCTTGGCCTCAGCAAAGAGCTGATCTTGGACGGTGGCCTCATTATTAACCAAGTCTTGATAAGTCAGGACTTTATTAAAAGAAGCACCTAGCCCTTGGGAATTACCCATTTGATCGTACTTACTATTTCCGTTTAAGTAGATACCTTTGTACTGCATATTGCGTACGCCTTTAGGCAGAACCTTGGCACTTGGAAATGACACCGGACCGGAAATTCCGCCAGCAAAGGCGTAACCGGATAAGAGGGCCAAACTAATTAAACTTATAAAAGATTTTTTCATGGATTAATCCCAGCTATCAATAAAAGTAGCTGAGTTATAACACATTGCGTAAATCTGTACTGCTGAACTGTAAAATTTACTGTGGAGCTAGGCCTTGATGGGGAAGCAATACTAAAATTTCAAAGAGTTAGCTATGCTCGGTGGCGCCTAATAGCGATTCCGCTCGCCAGCTCTGAACGTCTACCGCCAACTCTGCTAAAAGTAGGTCCAAGTTTTCGATCGCTTGCGGAGCTCGCAGTGGATCGCTGACAAAGTCAGCCGTCCCTCGCCACTTTGGAGATTGCGCCAGGCGACCGCGAAGAGCAGCGCTTAAGAGATCCAACCAAGAAGGCGCGCTGTAGGTAAAGTTGAGAGAGAGAGAATCACTATGCGCTAGGGTTTTATGCCAGGCCCCGCGCGGAACAAATAACATCGAGCCCGGTTGCAAAAGAAATTCCTCTCCACCCGCCGGAAAAGTCTCAGGCATTTCAGGGCAGTAGCTTTGCAGCTCCGGATCCATTTCGCTTCCTATCAGATGCCTAGTCAATGGATTTTCGACATGGGTATTGGGAGCTACCCACCAGCTCTTCTTTCCTGAAAGTTGCAGTACAAAATTAATATTCTGATCAAAGTGAGGGGCATTGCCTCCACCTTTTGGAGTGGCGTAGAGAAGATTGCGGCCATAAGTCAGGGCCGATAGACCCAGCTCGAGTTGCAGTCCGCTTAAGCACTGTTGAAGTTCAGCTGAATAGAGATTGGCATCATTAAAAAGCAGCGCCCTTCCGTCCTTAAAAAGTTCGGCCGCCCCCTCTGGTGCCAGCTCAAGCGTCTTGGCCTCATCGGCCACCACCGGGTCCATCGCCTCAATGCCCACCGGCCAAAATTCTAATAAATTCTCAAGTGATTCTAAAAAAGGTAATTTTAAAAAGGCCCCCATCTTAGCGGTATGAAGCGGACGATTCTCGCTATAATGCTTTAAAAACTCTTCTTTAGTTGTCTCGCCCAATAGGGTCTCAAGTGTAATTTTCATAAGAAGCATCTTAATTCAAGGGTCTAAAGAGGGCCAGTGACCCTGAGTATTTTTCTCTATTCTTAAGCTGCTAGTACTTCCACCCGATAAGTCCTCTATATAAAGAGGATAATATGAACCCTATAGGAAAATTGGCGAATGAGCCCTTCTTTCAATTAGATGCCGATTGCAGTATTTCGGAAGCCGCCCAACTAATGACAGAGCATAAAGTTGGAATTTTAGTGGTCAATGAAAAAGAGTCGATGGCAGGCCTGATCTCTGAAAGAGATATCATTCACAAAATTGTTTCTAAGAAGATAAATCCTGAGAAAGAAATCGTGCGGGACTATATGACTAGTGAAATTGTCACTATCAATGAGTGTGAGGAAGTCACCAAGGCCTGGGGGCTGATGAAGAGCAATCACTTCCGCCACCTTATAGTAGTCAATGACAATAAGTATGCTGTGGGCATGGTGAGTATTAAAGATATCTTGGAATTCTTATCCCACGGTCACGAAATTTCGGCCATGCTTAAAGATATCGACGTTGGAATTTCTTAAGACTTTAAGGCGGCCAGCACTAATTGTGAGGCCAGCTTGCCATCAAATTTGCCCTTGATTTGCGGTGAAAGTTCCTTCATTACCGCGCCCATATTGGGAGAATCTAGGCCACTCACTATATCTGAAATGATTTGTATGACTTTTTCTTGGTCCATTTGCTCGGGTAGGTATTCTGCTAAGATTTCGACTTCAACTTTAATTTCTTCCGCCTGGGGACTTCCCTCTGGGTAAAGGCTTAGAGAATCCTTCACTTTCTTGGCATAACTTATAACAATCTCCATTTCGGCAATAGGCTTTTTAGAGGTGTCGTTTTCAATAAATAATTTCTTTAAATACCGCAAGACATTTAAACGGGGTTTATCTTTCGCCTTCATAGCGGCCATAATTTCTTTTGAAACGCGATCTTTCATATCTTTTCCTCTCAGTAGCTAATTAAAAAACTCCGTCTTGCCACTCCACTTATCTTCAGAGTACTGAAGCACACAGGAAAATTTCCATTTAAAAGGAGTGCCGTTTTCAGAATAGCTTAAGCTTCCCTC
The DNA here is from genome assembly GCA_018646195.1 of Halobacteriovoraceae bacterium. GTDB lineage: Bacteria > Bdellovibrionota > Bacteriovoracia > Bacteriovoracales > Bacteriovoracaceae > JABGVH01. The sequence goes on along the minus strand of JABGVH010000136.1, from coordinate 16,883 downwards.
GTAATACCACTTTTTTTCTCGATACTTACTTAATTTAAAAGAACTCTCTAGTTGATCTGCCATTCCGAGCTTATTGCGAAGCAGAGAGATGCATTGCTTCTGGCCCTCGACTTCATCTCCGGCGGATAATTTCTCAATTCTATTATTAATTTCTGGTTCTACAATCGCTCTAATTTTTCCAAAATAACCATCGGCGATAAATTTATAGGCGCCAAAAAGAAGTAGAAAAATGCAAAAGCGCTTAAATACAGCTTTTCCCCCGGATGGATTCATTGCCACCGTATCGTGATAAAAATCTTTAGCAATTTGAAGGTCTTCACTGGCCCTCTCCACTTCATCTAAGGCCTTTTCTTTTGCTTTTGGCATTTTAGTGGTTTTCAGGAAATTCTTGGCCATCTTCAGGATATCTTCAGCTTCAGTAATTTTAGCCTTAGCATCTTTGATTTGCTTCTTACGACCTTTCTCTGTCTGTGCCTTTTTTATTTTAAACCTTATGACTATCTCCGAGTTAATCCATAAGCGAATTCTATCACGAATAGCTCTAAATAAAGAACTTAGTTAAAATTCCCCTTTTCTTTTAGAGTGCAGGCCTTAGAGTATAAGTATGAAAGAAACTTCGCTTAAGTCTCAATACCTTTCTGGAGTAACTTACGACAGTATTTTACTTATTTTCGCGCCGCTTATCTCATTGGCGATCTCATTTGCTCTAGCGCCCTTAATGGACCATTCAAAGAGCTTATTTGGACTAGCGCTACCTTTGATAATTATGAGTTTTGGAATTGAATCCTTCCAAGATACTTCGACAATTTTTCGCGCCTACCTCAATCCCGCGGTCTTTAAACGCTATTGGGGAAGACTGACTCTGGTTCCCCTGGCAGGACTACTTTTAGTTTTTGTTTCCAATGACATCCTTCTCTTTTTTATCGTGCTCGATGTCTTTTGGGATCTCTATCACTCCTCTATGCAAACTTTTGGAATTGGTCGGGTTTACCATGTCATGGCGGGTGCCAAGAGTAAGGTTGGCCGTTGGCAAGATATAACCTTAAATATTATTCTCTATGTATTTCCAATCTTTGCCCTACTGCGCCCCAATGACCAAGAGTTCATTGGCACCCTCTACGCCTTAGAAGGGACTGTCTTTTCAAGAGTCACCTTTATGGCGGATGCACTAGAAAATTTTTCGCATTTATTTTATTGGCCCTTCACTCTCGGTGAATTTGCCTTCATCTTTTATTATATTTGGATCACCTGGCGTCAGGCCAAGAGTGGTGAGCCGGTTTCAATCCAAAAGCTACTGCTCTATGCTGTCACTGGTTTCACGGTCTACGTCACCTGGCACTTCTGCCCACCATTGGTTATTTATATAAGCCTAGAGCTCTACCACGCCATGCATACTTTCGGCATAACCCTATGGTCAGAAAAAAAGACCCTGCAAGAAACATTCAATATTAAAAAAAGCTGGACCTTTTTTATTTTTATAGCCGCTATACTGGCGATGGCGGGGGGACTCGAGGTTCTTTCAGAGTGGGCCAATAGCAAGGGAATGCAACTTCACGCCACCAATGACGATCGTTGGCTTTTTGAAGACAGTTCAGGACTTGGACTGATCGTAAAGCTGCGGCTTATTTTTATGCTCTTGCACGCCTGGTCTGATATTTGGATTTGGTCTGTTAGAAAAGAAGAGGTTGAAAACTGCTCGAAGCGTACAACGCTTCCCCTCTAGCGCTATTGAGAATTATCCACCCTAGAACTTCCTCTCCACTTTTAAAAAGTCCAAGGCGGTAATTCACACTGCTGCTGACAAGACCCATTATTTGAGAATTGTAGAGGTCGATCACTTTTTGAAGTTTTACCGGAACTCGAGGATTGCCACCATCACCATAGAGATAACCACGGTCGAGCAGAGTATGATTTCTTAGACTGGTCCATTCTGCCACAACTCTTTGCTGCTCAAAAAGTTTCACTATAACTTGTTCCAAAGTGAATTGACCTTTTATTGAGAGCAGTCCCCTTTCATTATAAGCGCCATAATCTTCGGTGAGGATGTCTTGAAAAACTCCCAGCCCTCTGACTATGCCATTGAAGTTGCGGTCAGTTGCTGTGGTTATTCTCTCTAGGGTAAATTCTTTTGAGTGAGACTGCTGCCGGCAATTTAATTCGATCAAAATACTGCGGCTCCAAAGGGTCCATTTAAGTTGAGCGCCATTCCCTTGAAGGTACTGTCTTGAGGGAGTCTGGCGATCGTAAACTTCAAGCTCAAGCCCCGACTGGCCTAAATTCTTAACAAAGAACTTAAACTGCTGCTGACTGACAATAAAAGTCCGCTCTCCATTTTCAACTGAGACCTTGCCGTTCCAAACCAGATCGGTGTTTTGAGTGACACTGCAATCCAGCTCCATCGCTGCTAGTGAACCTGAAAAAGTGATAAGTAGCAGAAGAATTGAAAATACTCGCATTGGGACCTCGAAGTGGCTGATGCTTTTATTATTGTTTTCCCTCAATCTTTCGTCAAATACTTGAAATAAGACCAGTTTCTAGCCGTAAACCCTATAAAAATTCCCTAATTTCGGTATTTTATATAATTTCTTGACGCTACGCGGTATAAATACTCGAATCAATTGCCACTGGAGAATTAATGTCCCGAGAAATCTTCGGCCTTATCCTTATTATACTGACTGCCAATTTGGCGGTTGCTGATGACTATACCAAAGTCATGCAACGGGAAGATGCCCACGCTTGTAAGTACTCCCACCTGCAGCCTGACTCCTCCTCGAGATTTAGTTTTGAAAGAAGAGAACTGCGAACAGGACTGAGACAAAATCAAGAGATGCGGCTCTATGCCAATAAATATGAAATTGAAGCGCCTTATAATATGACCTCGATTACGCTCAATAGAATGGTCAAGGCCTATAAATTTGAAGAGGCACCGCTTAGAAAAAAACTTTCCGAACTTCACTACCGCCGCAACAGCTTTGAGCGCTACGCTTTCTTGCGTCTCTTAGTCAGGCAGAAGGCCGAACATATAATGTTAGGTATCAATGAATCGGTTAATTATTTAAGAGGCGCTCCAGACCAACATCCCGAGGCGACCGCCAGAGAGATGGGTTGGCTAGAAAACCGGATTTACCAAAGCACTATTAAAGATGGAGTCAACGGTTACCGAGGACTCCCGGTACATGCCTTTCAAAGAATCCCATCTGAATGCACCGAGGGTGATTCATACCTAAAAGAATTAAAAGACCTCTTAGTCAAACGCCGCAATCTCGAGAGCGTTCAAAAAAACTACGACCCTGTCAGTGGCAAGAAATACTATCCAGAGCTTCCCAAAAATGATCGCATTTATAATTTAGAAAAGAATAAGGCGGTGATTGGTTTCCAGTTTAAATTGAGAAACGCCTTTAATAGAATTAAAGAAATGAATGCCCTCAAAGACCAAACCAATAATGAGACCACCAAGAAGCTCGAACTATTCAAATACTATATGCTGAGCAATTCTAGGCTGGGTCAACTGCAGCGATATGAGTCGACCACTGCCAGGACCAATTTTATTAAAAATACTCCTGACTTTTCAAGCTGGCGCTCCTATATGCTCTTTCTTTTCTCGTCGTCTGAAGAGAGGACAGTCACTATCGAAAAATCTCAGGGCGATGGACTCTTGCTAGCACTTGCGGCGCTGCCACACGGTAAGAAATTACGCCGCTCAGATTGGAAATTGGCATTCGACTCACTAGTAGAGAGAAACAAAGAAATAGATTCCGGCATAACCATGGTTCAACTAGAACACCCCATTATGTATCTCGATTTTAATCAAGGTATTGGAACTGACACCCTTCACTCTTGGTTGGCCTCTAACCCACAAGAGCTAAAGCCTAGCCGACTCAATCAATACTCCGCCACCTTTGACTCTGAAATTCAAAAGGCCTTGGCGGTTAATTTTGTCAATAATCAGATTCCTGGCCTGAAAAGAGTTTGTGGCATCTTAAAAATGAATCCAAGGCATGCCATTTGCCCAGAGAGAAACCCGCAACTGCCAGGTTTGATTCTCAATGACTATAATGTAAATCACCTGCTTAAAAGTGAGGCCCAGTTATCAAACTCTGCCTATAATATGATCATTGATTACCATGTAACCGGTGCCAAGCAGCTGATCCACACCGGTGTCGAGATGGTCTTATTGACAGTCGCCACTATGGGCGTGGGAACTCTGGCAGCAGTGCTCTCTAACGGTTCAAAGTTGGCCGGAATCATTCACCTGTCGAGAGTCGCTAACCTGGCCTCGAAGGCGCATAAAGGTTTGCAAATTTGGACCGCTACTTCAAAGGCCGCCGAGCTGGCGCGAATTGGTCACACCGCTTTTAATCTCTATCTATTAAGTGAGGCCTATAAGGGCACCACCATGGCCTACGATACCGTACTCAGCTCAGAAGAAGATGCCCATTCGGGAATCCTTACTCCTAGTTGGGGAACACTTGATGCCGCTAAAAGTGCCTGGAGAAGTTTTTACATCTCTGCCGGCCTAATGGCATTACATGGCACTTTAACAAAAATCCAATTAAGTCGTTTCATGCGAGAAAGCGTGCTGGTTAAAAATGGTGTTGCCTATGTCAAGGCCAACGCCCCCGCCAGGCTAGTCGCCGCCCTCAAGGCCGCTAAGGTCGAAGTAAAAAGTTTTTCTAGCTATCAATTGCTCGCCAGAACCAGCGATAAGACCAAGCTTATAGGGGAGGCCTTTACCCGAACTATTTCTCGGAAAGGAAACTTCGTCGATGCTGGGGCTAAAAAAGGAATTCTTCAAGCAGAATTGATAACTGATAAGGCCTCCATTCACCAGCGAGCGATCAGCGTGCTAAGAGTGACCAAGCCAACTAAAGGGCTATCCGAAGGCACCGCCATTATTAAAGACGGTCAATTAGCCGCTGGATTTGAAATGGTCAATAAAGGCGGAAAACTTTCCTTCCTACATGCTGAGTCTGGCGAAGTTTTTACCTTATCCAATAAGATTTTTTCTGTCGCCAATAAAAGTGGCGAGTTCGCTATAAAAGTAAAACCGGGCCCTGCCTGGTTTGGTGTTTCACAAGGTATTGCCACTCCAGGAGGAGCGACAAAATCAACCAGCTACGCCCTCTTAAAAAGAGGCGCTCAAATTCCTATGGGAGCGCTAAGACAGATGGGCACACTTATCGGCGGTGGTATGAAGCTAGCAATTGGTGGCACCATTGTAGCAGCTGCCGGTATCACACTCTTTATGGAATCTTCAGTTAACAAAAGTATCTTGAGAACAGCTGAGAGAATCCAAGAAATTATTCCGGCCAATTGGGAGGGACTTAATGAAACTCTCAATAACTTAATAACTAGGCTGCGGCCCGGTTCAATTAATCAGGTGGAACGAAAAGGAAAAATTAGAGAGTTCACCTTGCAACACCATGTTCGGGGAGTGCTTGACCATTTTCAAAATGCCACCAATGACCTAGAAAATCGCCTCAATCAAATGCATACCACTAAGTGGTATATTCTCGATGCCATCAAGGAACTTTCAAAAGAGGAAGATCCAAAAAGGATCGAGGCCTTTAGAGGCAATCTCAAAAACTTTCTAGAGCGCCAAGAGTACTTCATCGCGCGTTTTAGGAGCTGGAAAACTCAGCAGCAGAGAAATATTAATTACAATGCTCAATGGTATACTTTTTATGCCGAAAATCAGAAACTCTTCGATCGATTCTGGGATGAATATCACGTCAATCGAAGAGTCAATGGTTTACCCAATGAGTTTTCAAAAGACTGTGATGAAGAATCCTGTATCATGAGATACGGCATGTGGATCGCCTCCTACCCATTTACCGGGGAAAAAAGTAGCGAGATGCTCGAGATTGAAACTCGAGTCAAAGAGCTCGACCAGGAGACACAGAAACTCAAGCAACTAGTCTTAGTAAAATATGGCATTAGAACTGACAAGCTTCCTCCCGAAGTTCAATTTTCAGAAATAGAAATTGAGCAGAAGACAGATGTTCAAAAGGCCTCGGCCGGGGGACTTGTCTCCTATATCAACTCCATTGAATCAGAGTTAGTCGATAAAGAAGTTCGTCTCAAGCACCTGGTCGCCGACTTTGACCTCGCCTTTGAGAAATTGGCCAGCGATCATGTCACCGAGGTCGAAAAAATAGTCGAGAGGGACAAGGCGCTTAAAATATTAGCAGGTCTCTACACCCTCTCTATGCGCGACCTCTATCAGTGGAAGCATCACTGCCAAAAAGTACTGCAAGTTAATCTGCACGAAATGTTATTGCTTGATGCTAAGGATCGCCAAGAAACCATTAAAGAAATCCATGGAATCTCAAATGGAAAAATCTCTTTCCACGAAAGTATTAACAGCGACGGCGAAATAACCCTCTCTGTAACTAGCCCCCACTGGCATGTGGGAACTGAAAGCGTTGACGATAAGATCGCAATGAAGAGCTTTGAGGTCAACTTCTACCAGCAATTAGAGCAAGTCCAAAGAAAGATCCACCTGCTAGTGGAACTTAAAATCATCGATAAGCTCGGCCAAGAGGAATTGACTAACTATTAATGGACTCAAGAAAAGAAACTACCGATAAGCACTACCTCTATCTGACCTCGGTTCAAGACCCGTTGTCAGATATTGAACGAATTTCAGAAATTTACCACCAGCTCTTCTCCAAGCAAGCACTCTCTTTGCGAGAAGACTTCAGCGGAACCTTTGCCCTTAGCTGCTGCTGGGTTCAATCAGACCCCAAGCGCCAGGCGATCGCAATTGACAATGACCCTGCGACTCTCGAGTACGGAAAGAAAAACTACCTAGCAAATATGAGTCCTGAAGAACAGGCCAGGCTGCAGGTTGAGCTGACCGACGCCATCTCAATCACTAAAGCGGTTGACCTGGTGGCGACATTTAATTTCTCCTACTGCCTCATTCATGAGAGAGAGCAGCTGCTGGAGTACTTTAAGCACGTCTACGCCTCTCTCAATAAGTCAGGCATGCTTATCCTCGACCTATTTGGCGGCAGCGATAGTGAAACTCTCGAAATTCAAGAGCGAGAAATAGACCACCATGAGCATATCTCCCCCTTTACCTTCGAGTTCGAGCGCAAGTCCTTTAACCCAATCAACCGCATGGCAAATTATGGCATCCATTTTAAATTCCGCAATGGAACCGAGCTAAACGACGCTTTCACCTACCAGTTCCGGATGTGGAGTATCACTGAAATCAGGGACCTCTTTCGAGAGGCTGGCTTCCAGTCCTCAAAAGTTTATTGGGAAGCTTCTGACCATGAAGGTCTTGGCAACGGCGAGTTCTACGCCACCGAAGAAGAAGAAAATTGTATCAATTGGAATTCATATATCGTGGGAATAAAAGAGTAAGAGCATAAAAGGCGGCTTAAAGGCCCTCGAGAGGCCTGGCGATAATTCGTTTCACTTGCTCCACTCGCTCCTCAAAATTTTCAACTTCTTTTTCGCGCGGTAGCGAGATTTCTTCGGCCAGGTTATGCCTTAATAATTCATAGCGGGCCAGCATATAACCTCTTTGCTTGTGGCTTAAGACCTCTTCAAGGTTTTCAATTGTATCGAGAATGCCATCGTATTTTTGAAAAACTCGCTCTTTCTCTTCCAAGGACATCTTGTTATAGGTGCGGTCTTCAGAAAAGCCATAACCCCAGCGCCATGGAAAAAAAGTATCGGGCACTCCTCCAGCGGCAACACCAATTTGCATGACCTTGCCATGCAAAGGAAAAGACTCCTCGGATACACAGCGATTTAACTCGCCATCGGCATGGTCCTTTTCGGCCTTACTGCCTCCCACCCAATAGGAAATGTCATGAGTAAAGCAGCAGTGAAACCACTTATTAGTTTCTAGCAACGGAATGCCATCGGGATAACTGGAACAGCCATCAGTTGAAAAATCTTTTATATTAGAGGCCGAGACCTGAAAAGAAATAAGTCCAAACAAAATAAAAACTATAAGATTTTTCATCATTGATTCCTAGTGGTTTGTTAACGACCCCTATTATCTCAAAACCCCTACCTGCAGCGAGCCGATTGAAAAGAGTACTGGGTGTCTAGATTATAGACAGGGCCATTTAGAAACAGGGGTTTGAAGCGAATTATCTAACTTGGACTGCTTGATAAGCTCTCAAGCTCAGAAAGAATTGGTAGGGATATTATAAAGGTACTGCCTTTACCTAAAACAGAATTTACTGAAACCTCTCCATCCATTTTTTTGACCAACTCATAGACCAATCCAAGCCCAAGGCCTGTTCCTTTGCCGGGATCTTTTGTTGTAAAAAAGGGATCAAAAATATGTTCTTTTACATCATTTCGAATGCCTGTACCATTATCATTAACGCTGAGGTAGGCGTAGTCGCCTTTTTTAATTAACTCAATCAAAATAACACGATTACTCATACCTTCAGTGGCATCCTTGGCATTACTTAATAGGTTAATCAGGATCTGTTGTAGCTCTCCCAGTGAGCCATTGGTAAAGAGACTTTCAGTGCCCTTATCAAAATTGATGGCAATTCCATCCTTCTCATAAATTTCCAAAGAGAGGGCTAAGGTTTCAAGAATGGCCTCGGTTATAGAGACCCTAGTGTAAACAGAAGTATCCAACCTAGAATAAAGCTTTAAACCCGCCACAATTTTTTGCATTCTTTCATTAGCGTAAGTAATACAGCTTAGGTATCTCTTCATATCTTCACTTACAAACTCTTTCGACTTCAAAAAACGATTGATCAAATTAACATTTAAGGTGGCAATCGCTAACGGGTTATTTATTTCATGTCCTACACCTGCCGCCATCTCTCCGATAGACGCTAGTTTCGCAGAGTGAATCAGCTTCTTCCTTTGAATCTCGATTTCTTGGTCGCGGGCGATTTTTTCCGATATATCCTCAACCAGTGAAAAGATGCCCTTCACCCCATTGTAATTTTCTATAATGAAACCATTCAGCTCGACAGGAACGACTGTGCCGTCTTTTTTGATATACTCTTTGCGATAGGGGCCATAGGCGCCATTTTCTTCTAAGGACCGCAGCTGTTGCTCTCCATCACCCTTGTATTTTTCAGGGGTCAAGTTCCAATAGGTCACTTTCTTTAGCTCATCTATATTGTAACCAGTAATTCGCGAGAACTCAGTATTGATGTCTATCATCAGTCCACTCATGTCACAGAAAGCAAATCCAAAGGGTGAATTATTAAATAATAATTTTATGGTTTCTCTTTGCCCTTGCAGTAGACCTTCTAATTGATGCTGCTTTTCCTCAAGCACCTCTTCAACTTTTATTCGGGCGACTACTTCCTTTGAAAGCCGTCGGTTCCAAAATAAGACAAAGAGAATAAAAAACACTGCACCCGCTAAAATCTGGTAGGCAAAAGTATAATCCACAATCATCTCTTGCTTTGGGCTGATCCATTTCTGTAGAATATTCTGTTGTTGCATTTTTGTAATATGCTTTATTGATTTATTAAATATAGAAAGAAGCTCTGGCAGGTCCTTTTGAATCCCGAAGGCCAGTTTGGTATCGAATTCAGTCTCTCCCGTAATCTTTACATTGCTAATTCCCATTTGAGCTATGGTGTAACTGCAAAGGGCGAGGGTACATAGTAGAGCATCCACCTTTCCAGTAGAGACTGAGGTCAGCCCATCATTGATATCATCCACCGTTATAAAGTTTATATGAGAATATTTCTTTCGAATTTTGGTGGCGTAACCATAATCCTTAATGAGTGCGACCCTCTTGTTCTTGATCTTATCTATATTTTCGGTGTAATTGTTTTCATGTCTCATGGCGATAACAATCGGATTTGAAATATAAGAATTAGTGAAATTGAGATGAGTCTTGAGTGCAGAGTCATCGGTTTCAGAAAGAATCGACACCTTTTTATTTTTCGCCTTATTAGTCGATTCAGTCCAGCTTTGCGTGACAATTTTATTCAGCTTTAAACCAGAGACCTTCTCAATAATCTCTAAGTGATCGGCGACAATTCCAATATACTGGCCATTCTTATCAAAGGCCTCAAACGGTAGCCAATTGGGGTCCCCAGTAAAATCAACCATGGGATTCTTTTTAATCCACTCCCTCTCCAATTCACTCAATTGGAGTTTTTGATCCTCACTATTGGCCTTCACATCCGAATGGGACTGGATTGAAAACAAAATGAATAAAACAAACACAAATTTTGCCATTACACTCACGGTATTTACCTTTATAGTAAAAATGTTAACCTAACTTTCGAATATGTAAATGGGCATTTTTTTGTTCCCAATTACGACAGTCGCCGCATGGCGCATTGAGGAATATTATGAAATTACTATTTGCTGCCTTTCTTTTCGTTATGTCTGCTCATGCCGATACTCCTCTCGACATGAAACTTGGCTATTGGGAATACAAAATTGACCTGGCATCATCCCCTATGATGCAAAAAGCGATGGCCAGTCTGGCCAAACTTCCAAAACCACAGAGAGATCAAATTATGAAAAAAATGGGAGTCAATGCTGGTTCAAAGAAAACTTACCAATGCTTTACCGCTGAGGATATGAAAAATTGGAAGAAAAAATTAAGCGGTATGACCGATAACGGCGGCTGCAAAATGATCGTCAAAAAAAGTACTAAAACAGTCTTTGAGGCGATTAGGAAGTGTCAAAAGGGTGGAGACATGGAAATGTTTTTTAAAATGGTAAGCGATAAAGAGGGAGACTCTGTTGTTAAATTAGCAATGTCTCCAAATCCAATTAAGACTAAAATGACCTGGGTTTCTAGTAATTGTCCCAAGAAAAATAGTAAATAGACTGATAAAGGAATCAATTATGGCAACCCTAAATAGAGACTTAAACCATTTTGAAGCGCTAATATTTGACTTAGACGGTACTTTGCTAGATTCCATGCCTCTACACAATAAGGCCTGGATGGATACTCTATCGGATAACGGAGTCGATGTTACTGAAGATTTCTTAATGGAAACCGCCGGCATGGCCAGCTTGCGGATCATCTCAATCGTCAATCAACGCTTTGGTAAAAAGCTCGACCCTAAAACTATTTCAGCTCAAAAGAGACAGAAGTATCTCAAGACATTAGACCAGGTAAAAATTGTCGAACCTGTTTTTTCAATCATAAAAAATTATCACAAGAAACTACCGCTCGGGGTGATAACCGGAGGCAGTCACGCAGTGGTAGACCTGCTATTACCCAAACTTAAACTCGATCATTACTTTGATTCTATTATTTGTGCCGACGACACCAAACTTGGAAAAGACAGTAAAGAGCCCTATCAATTGATGGGCAGTCATTTAGACGTCAATCCCGCCAACTGTCTCTTTTTCGACGATGGCGATGTCGGACTTAAAGGCGCCCAGCTGGCAGGCATGTCGATAGTTCACGTCGACATTAATCAACCCAATATTTTTATTAATTGCTGAGCTTAGATATTGATGGAGAATTTTCCGGCAATACGAGAAGTTTCGTGAGCGTACATATACTCAACACCTATATTGATGACAAAAAGGTCCAGCACAAAACCGGCCAGTGCCTGAGGAGAAGTCTTGTCTGACTCCGCCGAACCGTCCGCGGTCAAAGTAATATCATTTTCAAAAATGGTCGTACTTCCTGTGGCACTCAACTTGAATTCCGAATTAGAGCGAACCACTCCTACTCCCACATAGGGTTCGATAATTGCGAAATCAGCCCCCGCTAATAATTGAATACCATAGACCGAGGTCGCGAATTCAGTGACCGCCTCAATGTCTGTATTTCCGGTGGAAGAATTGTTGATGGTGTCGTTAAATTTCAATTCATTGTTAGTGTAATGCGCCCGAAAGGCGGTCTTCAAAATAGCGCCGTTTAAAAAAGTCCACTTCACGCCAAAGGAAGTATTTTTAATACTGGCATTATCTGAAGTTTGTTTAGGGATAAGCCCCAGCTCAAAGCTAAGACCTAAGGGTTTGATTGAAAAACTTGCCAAAAGATTGAGATAGGGAAGCTTATCGATATCAGTATCAGGGTCTTCTTCTTTAATTAACTTTTCCCAAGTTGGCGCTTCAGTAATACCGGCGACAACTCCGATTTCAAGTCCAAAGCCGGGAATAAGATCCCCCGTCATTTTTGGACTTGAGACGGTAGTAAAAATCCAGTCCGCTGCCAACTCTCGCGTCAGGTCGTCTACTTCGGATTGCGATATATTATCTAATTGAAAATTCCCAGCATAGAGATTTGAGGATAAGAGTAAAAATGCCAGAAGGCCGATTGTCTTTTTCATTTATCATCCTTGATATTTAAAAGTATCTCACGTTTCCATTCTAACAGACATTCCGTCCAGGAATAATAGAGGAAAAAAGTTTATTTAAAGAGGTAAATTTTTGTGAGATGCCTGGCCGCCAAGAGGCGACCAGACGCTTTTTTGAATTATTCTACAATGTATTCTGGAATTGGATTGTCGTACTTACCTGCCATCGACGCCTTAACAAATTCTTTATCAAGGTCAGTAAAGTAGCTATTATAAAACTGATTTTCTAAATTAGGATGAGAATAAAATCCAGGACTTGGTCCAAATTTACCTGATTCTGTCACATAAATTTTAAGTTTTTTGTCGGTAGAAAAATGGTTGTACATTTCCTTATACCATTCCTTTAGTGTTTTAAGTCCAGTTACAGGGTCAAGTGCTAGCCAGACTTCATTTCCGTTCTGATCTTTAGATTGTGCAATTGTTGTAACGTGCCAACCCCAACTATTTCCGTCACCGGTGCTCATGCTTCCGACTACGAATGCTTTCTTGATTGAATCTCTATCAAGATTTCTCATGGCGAGCTCTAAATGAACAAACATAGCGCGCCCAAAGCAAAATCCAATCCCTTGATTTTTTGGATCGTACTTATCATAAGAATAAAGAGACACAACCGAGTGAGAGCGCAGAGTACTAAGCACATCACGGGCAATTCTTGGGTTTAAAAATTTGGCATCGTCGGCATCGACATTATTAATCGAAAGAGTTGATCTTCCCTCTACTTCCATAGCAATAAAATCTTCAAGGTGCTGCAGGTTATCTCTATTAATTTGTTCAGGCGCTTTCAAATAGGTATCGCGCTGCTTTTGATTACTTAAGTGGGTTTTTGCTGAGTAAATCTTGGCCTGAAGGCCTAGTGAAACTAATAGGGCTGCTACAATAAAAACCAGCCGCTGTGACTTTTTCATGGGGTTCTCCTAGTGGGGATTAGAATTTAATTGATTGGAATTTAGCATATTTGGGAGTTTTAACGAGCTAGCCTAAAATATTTACAAAAGCCGTTAAATGGCCTCTGGATGGCCTGCAGCGCCGGCCTTCTGGTACCAGTAGGCCGAACTATCGCGATTTCCAAGGCCATCATAGATAATGCCCAATTGAAGCATTGCCTCAGGGTCGCCCTTCTCTGCCAGCGGCAGCCAATAAAATGGATGGTGGAGCGACCAAGAGGCGGTCAAAATACCATCAAACACCGCAGCTTTCTTCGCTACTATTGAATTAACCACTACTTTATCCAGCAGCAATTGATAGTGAAGATTTTCAATTTGAGTAGCTGCCAATCGATTTTTAAAAGCATCATTTTTAAGTCTGAGGGCATGTTTTGAATAGATTAAGGCCTCTCCGGGGGAGGCGGTTGCAAGCGCTGATCTATTGGGAGAAAAGGCCAAATCATCTATCCAGTGAGTATGCTCGGCCATAGTTCCAATTAGCATCCCTTTGTTCAGCTCCCAAAGAAGCACAGTTTTATCGCTGCCGCCAGAGGCCAGGACCAGGCCATCTTTAGACAGCCCAAGACTAGTCACAATATGCTCACGCTGACTCAAGGTGGATATTTGCTCGGCCTTTTTACTATCCCATAGGCGAATGGAGCCATCGCCAGAACCGGACACAAGGGTGCTTCCATCTAAGCTATAGACAAGGCTTGTAACCTGGTCGCTATGGCCGTTCAGTACATCTCTAAGTTTGCCAGTACTGACATCCCATAAGCGAATTGAATGATCGCCCGAGCCAGAGGCCAGGGTCAAACCGTCTGGCGAAAAAGCGATCGCAAAGACTTCTTTCTGATGGCCTTTAAGAGTCGCCTTCAACACTCCGGTAGCAACATCCCAAAGCCTGACTGTAGCATCATTGGATGCCGAGGCAATTAACTCACCGCTGGGATGGAATGCAATATCTTTAACCCACTCGCCATGGCCTTTTAAGGTCGCCAGAAGACTTTTGTCGCTATAGCGCCATAGCCGCACAGTTTTATCTTGGGAGGCCGAGGCCAGGATTTTTCCGTCAGGTGAGAAAGTGATTTCTTCGACGAGCTTATCATGCGCTTTAAACTTTGCAACAATTGCAGAAGTCAAAGTATTCCAAAAAACTATTTCGCCATCGCCATTGCCTGAGGCCAAGACGTCTCCTGCAATTGAATAGGCAACACTCGTAAAATTCCTTTTTGTATCCCGTGAATTCCTAGCCGCTTTTTTGTCACTACCCTCTGCTACCAACTTAATCTTGAGCGGGATGCTGAGGTCCCAAAAAATAGTTTGCCCCCCTGAGGAAACTAAGGTTGTACCATCAACAGAAAAACTGACGCTGTTGATGCTCTGTGAATGCCCAGTCAAAACCGCCGCAATAACACCTGCAGAGAGATCCCATAGCCGAATTGTCTTATCCCCTGAGCCCGTCGCCAACAACTTGCCGTCGTGAGAAAAACTCATGCCCTTCACGTAACTAGTATGACCTATCAGTGAGGACTTTAAACTACCGCTGGCGCTATCCCAAAGATGGACAAGCTTATCGCTTGCCCCAGAGGCGAGGGTCAAACCATCAGGCGAAAAGGCCAGCTCATTAATAGCGCCCTTATGCTGGCGCAATATTTTAAGTAGCCTGCCACTGCCAGCATTCCATAGTCGGACGGTTTTATCATTTGAGCCAGAGGCGATCAGCCTTCCATTGGGAGAAAAAGCAATACAAGTAATATCGTCGTTATGTCCGTTTGCCTTAAATAGCAGGCTTCCCTTTTCAACATCCCAAAGACGAACACTTTTATCCCAGGAACCAGAAACCAATTTTTTGCCATCGGGAGAAAAGGCAATACTGGTTATACTGTCACTATGCCCTTTCAATACTCTTTTTAATTTTCCTGTGACTGAGTCCCACAGACCAATGGTATTGTCGCGTGAGCCCGAGGCGATTAATGAACCATCCCTAGAGTAAACAACTTTGCGAACAATATCTTTGTGACCAGCAAGTGACATTTTTAACTCACCTGTTGTCACATCCCAAAGACGAATCGCCCCAAATTTTGATCCTGAAACCAAAGTTCGGCCATCGGGAGAAAGGGAGCTAGTCGAAAAGTTATGGCTTCTTTCAGTTTCCCGCCGGTGAGGAAAGGTCAGTGCGGCGATAGGCCGGCTCAGCATCTCTTGCCAGCGCAGCTTGTTTTGCACAGCGATAGCACCAGGCTTCACAAGCCCAGCAAGACTTGCACTATAAAAGGCCGCCTCACCAAAGCGTTTATCACTGACACTATTATTCGCCCGCTCATTGAGTACTAGTCCAAAGTTATGCCTTGAATCGAGCAGTAGCCTTTCCGCTTCATTACGCTTTTGCCAGGCAAAAACCCCACTGCCCATAGCGATTAGCGATAGGAGTGCGACACCTGTTAACCAACGGCGCAACTTCTTGGCCTTCTCTTTCTCTAGGGCAATTTGATAGGCCTTATCGCGCTTAGTGAGTTCCCCCAGGGCGACACCAATAACCCCGGCAATAATTTTTAAGAGCATTAGCTGCTGTTGCCGCTCGTAGTTCTTAACGGTGGACTTAACTTCCACACTCGTTAACACACCCTGCCCTAACAAATATTGACGATAGCTTTCAGGGTTGGTCCAACCCTCTTTAGATTCACCATCTTCTATAATACGAAAATTAGCCGCCACAGGTTCCGCCAATTTATCAGTCGGCCCATCCTCATCATAGACATATTGCAATGGGCGCGGAAAACATTCATCTTCAGCGCTAAAGCCCGCCAGCAATTTACTCTTATCAATACTAGTATTGGGTTCGCCAGCGATCATAGCGGCAATGATTTTTCCCGAACGCCCTAGGCGCTTAAAGTAATCAATTTCTTCCGCCACATAAGTA
The DNA here is from genome assembly GCA_018646195.1 of Halobacteriovoraceae bacterium. Classification (GTDB taxonomy): domain Bacteria; phylum Bdellovibrionota; class Bacteriovoracia; order Bacteriovoracales; family Bacteriovoracaceae; genus JABGVH01. The sequence continues at coordinate 750 of JABGVH010000136.1, read as the reverse complement.
GAGGCAACCGCATTAGGTGAACAAATAACAATCAAAAAATTAGTATCATCCAAGGCGCGGGTAATGACCCCTGCCAGGTCGGCATCAGCCGGCAATTCTTCTTCGTCGCGAAAAATGGGAAAGATGCGGTCGGGAATGACATCACCCCGGCCATTGACTGTGCCCGCCAGCTCATCGGGAACTTGATAGGTCTCAAGCGCTTGATGTAACCAAGTCGCCCAACGGCGACCATCTTCTTTATTATCGGCATGGCGATAACTTATGAAGGCGTGGTACTTAAAATTTTGCTCGCTTTCAGACTTCACTACGATAATTCGATCCCAAATAAAATTTCCCTAAGGGCCTATTGTAGCTCCACCACCCCCTTTTGGATATATATTCCACTGGAGAATGGAATTGATTTACCAAAAGTCTGTCTAATGGTATCTATTGGGAAATACAGATTAAAAAAGGTTAAATCACCCATGCCCGAACTACCCGAGCCTTATAAGCCAATCCCAAACACTTCTTTAAATTCGTTAGGTTATCAGCAGTAGAGGCATCTTCCGTTCTTCTTGGTTTTCACTTTGGTTCATTCTATTTCATGTTGCTTCACGACTTCGGCGGGATTGGCGGGATTAGAAATTTCTAAAAAGGTAAGGACAAACAAAAGCCCTATTTTTAATTCCTGCCAAGTATAATACAAATCATAAAGGCCAACTCTCCCCTCTCAAGACGATAAATTAAAAATATATTGAATAGAACTGCTGT
>JABGVH010000089.1 GCA_018646195.1 Halobacteriovoraceae bacterium | reverse complement strand
TTACAGAACCTGTATAAAAAATTAAATTTAAAAAATTCAAAAAGACGCCATCAAGTGGCCCATGCATTCACTTTGATGATGGAAATTATTAATGCCTGTGAAGCCTCTTATCGAACTTTTCGATTGCGGGAATCTAAGTCTGAGAAAGACCTGCAGAAACAGGACGGCATGCTGATTTATGTCCTAACTGCTCATCCTACTGAGGCCAGAACGCCTCAAAATATTGATCTTTTTCATCGTATTCAAAATATTATGCTGAGGATCTTAGAGAAATCAGGGGAGCAGGAATACTTGCTCTCGCTAATTAAACATAATTTAAAACTGGCGTGGATTCTTCCGATTACTCGACATGAAAAACCGCAAGTTGTAGATGAGGCCAAGCATATTTTTTCCATAATTATGCGCCCTGATGTTTTTAATACACTCTTGCGGGCCAATAGAGACCTGGGAACCGTGCGAGTACGGACTTGGGTAGGTGGTGATAAGGATGGTCATCCAGGAGTAGATGAGAAGGTGATGAAGGCCTGTTTGCAGGCATCGCGAGATCATTTTGTGGAGGCAATCTTGCGATTGATGGGCACCATTGAAAAGGATATTGCCTATCTCGATAATAAAAAAATTAACCTTCAGCTTAAAGAATTTAATCAATGCCTAAAGGGGATTACAACTTTGAGGGCCAATGATTACCAGCATGTCGAGGCACTGAATAAGCAAATTGAAAAATTTAGCGTAGTCTATCAAACGATTGTTGGGGCAGATAATCCACGGCTACGTAAATTAAAGTCAATAATCGAATTGTTTCCAGGATTAGTAATTCCCATTGAGATCCGAGAGGATAGTGAAATAATAAAGCAGGCCTTAAATAGCGACCGACCGTTGGCGATCGAGAGAATGCTAACTTCATTAAAAGAAATATGTGGCGCAGATAAGCTGCGTAATTATGCCCAAGGAATGATTATAAGCATGTGTGAATCTTATGGGGATGTCTTAAACGCTATGGCGCTACTTAAGCGCTCAGTAGGCAATCTCTCTATCCCGGTTATCCCACTCTTTGAGACTGCCCAAGCATTAGAGGATTCGTCACAAATCGTCGCCCAAATGTTGGCCAATAAAACCTATTGCAAACAAATAAAAAATAAATGGAATAACCGACTTGAAATCATGCTGGGATACTCTGACTCTTCCAAGGGTATGGGCGTACTCGCTAGTCGCCTAGGCATCGCCCGCACTATGCGCTCACTAGACTTACTAATCAATAAGTCGAGTATTCAGCCGATTTTCTTCCACGGTTCCGGAGGTTCAGTGGGGAGGGGAGGCGGCAGTGTGCAGGAGCAGACCTCCTGGTGGCCAAAATCAGCATTGCAGATTTACAAGGCGACGATCCAGGGAGAGATGGTAGAGCGTAATTTTTCTTCTTCAGAAGTGACACTCTCTGGCGTCAATAAAATCCTTTCTAACCTAGACCAGGTAAAATCTAAGAAAGGTGAACTAAAGTTAAGTAGCGTAGTAGAGTCCTTTGCCAAAATAGTGGAGTTGGAATACGTTAGAAAAATAAATGATAATGAATTTTTTAAAATGGTTGAATCCGCTACCCCTTACTCTTATTTAAATGTCTTAAAGTTGGGGTCACGTCCCAGTAAAAGGGCCAAGGAGGCCAGTCTCGATTTCAATTCAACTCGCGCTATACCCTGGGTGCTCTGCTGGACTCAGACGAGAACACTTTTTCCCACCTGGTGGGGAGTGGGAACCGCTTGGAAGAATTACAAAAAAGACTCTGCCAAATCTGCGGCGATTAAATCGAGCTATAAGAGCAGTGCCATCTTTTCTTCTTTTGTGCGAGTGCTGGGCTTTACACTTAGTAAAGTCGATCTCAATATCTTCCAGCTCTATCTGTCTAAAAGTAATCTCTCTAGTGCTCAGCAAGAGCAGGCCTTAGAGGATTTTCAAGTAGAGTATAAGCTCGCCTGCCAATTTGTGATTGCACTTTCAGGAGATAAAAATCTTTTATGGTTTAAGCCTTGGCTGAATGACTCAATTGAATTGCGCTCGTCTATGATTCATCCCTTAAATATTTTACAGATCATAGGCAATAAGACCCAAGACCTGGATTTAGTGCGAAAGTCTGTTGCCGGAATCTCTTCAGGCATGATGACAACGGGATAGTTCAAACTGCAAGACTACTTACTTAGTCGTGCACTCTGCCTGAAATTTTTCGCCTTGGTAAGTGAGATACGAGTTGCCGCTTGGGTAGGGATGATCGGCAGCAAGATTTAAGAAGTCGTATTTATAGCTTTGGCCACCGGCCGGTTTGATTTCAAAGATCGTGACCTGCTTCCCATCGAGGTAATGGATAAAGAAAAATCCAATACTGAAGGTCTTCTGAGTAGTTGTGATTTCTTGTCCTTCTTTAAAAACTTTTAGGCTGACCCAAGCATCAATATAGCTGGTGCCTGTGATTTCAATCTCAGCCTCCAGACTAAAGCTATTGGGATTTTCATTCCAGGGTTTGCAACTGACTACATAGTCATTCGCCATGACAGTGGAGCTTAAAAAAAGGAGAACTAATAAGATTTTTTTCATAAGTTAAGACTATTAGCTCGGTTACACATAGGCAACAAACTTTAAGAGCGGAAACTCATTGTTCTCGAGTTTAGCTAAGGTATCAATAGCTTTTGGGCTCCCAGTCTTCACAATATAATATTTCAGTTTATCGATAACAAATTTGATGTCTTCGTCGAGGAAGGGGATATGGTGGATATAACTCTTATTCACTTTCTCTTTCTGATCGACCGCAAGATAGAGTTCACCGCCTGTCATGCCTGCTCCTATATTGCCAAGAGTTTGACCTAGGATAATGACTTTTCCTCCAGTCATATATTCACAAGCATGGATGCCAACACCTTCTATTATGGCCTCTGCCCCAGAGTTTCTTACCGCGAACCTATCTCCGCCCTTCCCATAAACTAAAAGGCTACCTGAGGTTGCTCCGTAGAGAGCACAGTTTCCAATGATCGAATTATCAGAGGGATTAAAGGCTATTTCTTTAGGCGGAATGACGGTAATTTCGCCACCGCAAAGACCCTTTCCAACCGAATCATTGGCCTCTCCTTCCAAGTGGATATTTATCTTCTCAGAAAGAAAAATTCCAAATCCTTGCCCAGCGGAGCCTTTGAAATTGATCGTGACCGCCTTATCGGTACTTAACTTATTCCATTTTATAAATTCTTTTTCCAGTCGTTTTTGGGCAACCTGCGCGCCGAAAAGCCCCGCTAAACTGGCGGGGATGGCCCTATCGGTATTTTTAATTTCAAATTCGAGTTTACTTTTGGCGTTGACCGCTTCAACTATCGCTTTATTTAATTTGTTGGGGGCAGCGGATTTAGCATATTGATGAACATGGTGTGGAGAACTTAACTTTTTAAAATAACTTAAGTCGAATCCCTTATTAAGCGCCAACTTTTCAGTTTTTGGATTGAGTGCCAATAATTCCGTTCGGCCCCTGACTTCCTTTAGTGAGGTGTAACCTACCGCCGCCAATTCATATTGCAGGTCTTGTGCTAATTGCTTTAATAAGGTGACTACCTTCTGCTTAGTCCCATTGTAATGCGCTTTAAACTTCTTATCATGGGTAGCGATCCCAGTGGGGCAGGTATTCTTTTCGCAAATTCTCGCCATGATGCAACCTTCTGCAACTAGTACGATTTTACCAAAATCAAATTGATCGGCACCAAGTACCGCTGCAATCAAAAGGTCCTTACCTGTTAAGAGTCCACCATCGGCACGCAGTACGACTCTTCCACGAAGGCCGGATTTTACTAATGAGTGATGAACTTCGATTAGGCCTGTTTCCAGCGGCAGACCAGCATGTTTCATCGATAATAGTGAAGCCGCTCCGGTTCCTCCATCTCCCCCTGATATTTGAATTATATCGGCCCCCGCCTTAACGACTCCTACCGCTACAGCACCAATATTCTTTCCCGACACCAACTTCACTGAAACTTTTAACTCAGGTTGTGAATCTTCAGGAGAAGTGGAACAACCGTCTCTTTTTACGTCCTAACACGTTAAAGTTGACTGAGAAGTTGGTTGTATTCTTTTCTTCTCATAAAAGTCAATCGTTGTTTTTCTGATCTAACTTTAATTATTTTTTC
>JABGVH010000001.1 GCA_018646195.1 Halobacteriovoraceae bacterium | reverse complement strand
TGTTTCTGCATTTGTTAATTGTGATTCGGGAACTTGGGTTGCGATTCTTTGATCGGCCCTTTTCACTTCTCTTTTTAGATCGGCAATTTTCCTATTATTGGCGCGAACTGCCGCTTCGGCTTCTTGTAGCGAAAGTCTGGCGGCGCTTAAGGCATTGCGCTCTTCCGAAGTACAGAAGTCAGTATTATTACATTTCTTAATGCGATTATAGGCCTCTCTTTTTTCTCTCAATTCTTTATCGAGGCGAGTTTGATCCTTGCGCGCTTGCGCTAGGGCATCGACAATTTCTTTCTTCTGTCCTTGAAGAGTTAAGTTGTCTTGCTCGTCAATATAAGTGGCGGGATTGAGAGCAACTGATTTGTCTGAATCCGACATCGCCCCCAGGGCAGTGTCCATAGTATTCAGTTGGTCCTGGATTTTCTTTAGATCTTTTGTTTTGACATCGCCTAGGTAGTCCATTGATTCTTTCATGCGGTCAGAATCAAAGTGCTTGCGCTCATCACAAGCGGAGGCGTTGCCACCTTGGGTCGCACTTTCATGGGCCTTATTGGCGGCTTCATTTTGTCTGGCGATTTCTTCGGTGCTGGCCTCACCTGTGTTTCCATCCTGGACATCGCCCTCGCGTCCAAAACCGGCGGCTTCATCTGAGGCCTTCAGTTTTTCCTGTACCGAAGTTGTCTGCTGATCAACCTGCTCAGAGGTTGGGTCTGCCGCCCATGCTGCGGGATAGAGAGTCACTTGGGTGATAAAGAGCACCAGTGATAGGAAGACATTTAAGTTCATATTGGACCGTTTCATAGGCCCTCCTCTTTTGAATTTTTCTTTCTTCTATTTTAAAGTCTTCTGAGGTCTCGAACCAAATTTTAGGCAGTTTTGGCAGCTAATTCGAGTGTTTTAGAGTGATTTCAATAACTTATGAATTCAAAGGTGTCGTCACTTCAATCATTGTAGCTGCCAAGTATTTGTGACGGTGGCGCCAAGGGTGAGGGGAGCTGATTATAACGACTTGGCGCACTCAGACAGGCTTATCTATCCAAATTTCCGGAACTGGCCTAAAATGAAAGCAATCAATTTTAAACCTCGCAAGAGGGAGCGATCTATGAAGACATTCTATGGACTTCTAATTTTTGGGCTTATTTGCACTGGCCCCTCCGCCATTGCCGGCAATACTTTTAAAGGTCAAATTCCGGAGATTAAAAAAGAATTGGCGGCGAAAGACGTCAAGAAGTGTGAATACGCCCGCAAGAAAATTTGTAAAAAATTTAAAACCCTCGACGCTTGTATGAAGAAGCGAATTCCGGACTTCAAACCGGTCTGCCGCAATCACTTCATGAAAAAAATAGCCGACGAGCAAAATAAAGAATGTGGCCAAATTATAGAACAGCTCTGTGGTGGAAAAAATAGTGGAGAGGACTGCCTGGCCAATCAATGGGCGGCGGTCCCAAGTAACTGTCGTCCTTATCTAGGCGGTAAAATGTCTGCCAATGACAGTAACCTGATGGGGGCCTGTGGCGCCGATATTTCTAAAAATTGTAAGTACAATGAAAAATTGGCCTTCAAGGATCGTGAAAAGGCCGACTACCAGTATTTTAATTGTGTGCGGACTAAGTTTAGTAAGTTTAGTAAAAAATGTCAGAGCATTATGTCTGCGGTACCTAGTGAAGGTAAAAAGGAAGAAACGTCTGTTCAGACAATCCCTTAATTTTAGTCCTGGTCACCGGGACCAGGAATTCCTAGAAAATAAAGTATAGTAGTCATAGGGCCATGACTTAAGTGCTGTTCGGCGCTTTTCTTGACGATATCTTTGGCGTGGAAGGCAATGCCAAGTCCCGCAGCAGAGAGCATCGGTAGGTCATTAGCACCGTCTCCGATGGCGACAACTTGTTCTAAGGCAATTTTTTCTTGCTGGGCAATTACTTTTAGGATCATCGCCTTTTGAGTGGCGTTGACGATTTGTCCCAGGATTTGACCGGTAAAGGCGCCATTTTTAATTTCTAATTCATTGGCGAAGGCATAGTCTAATCCTAACTTCTCTTTAAGCGCCTCAGCGAAATAAGTAAATCCACCGGAAATAATTCCGACTTTATAACCTAGATTTTTAACCGTATTAATAAATTCTTCCGCCCCTTGTGTGAGAGGAAGTTTATCGAGAACAGCTTTTAGCTGGCCTTCGGTTATTCCTTTAATTTTGGAAACTCTCTGTTTGAGAGATTCATCAAAATCTAATTCACCATTCATCGCCATCTCTGTAATGGCGCGAACCTCATCTCCCACTCCCATGACTTCCGCCATTTCGTCGATCACTTCCGTCTGAATCAAAGTAGAGTCCATATCAAAAACAATAAGTCGTTTACTGCGACGGAAAACATTGTCTTTTAAAAAGGCCATATCTACGTGGTGCTCGGTTGAGATATTGAGCAATTGCTCTTTTAAAAATTTTAAGTCTGTATCTCTAGGTAGGGTTGTTGTGATCTCGAGTGATTTAAAATTTCCCGGAGAGACATTATTGATTCGCAGAATATTGACGCTATTTTTTGCCAGCAATTGCGAGAGTGCTAACATAAAACTGGCGGTCAGGTCTTCAACCGCGACGCAATTGAGAATAAATTTATGATTGCTGCCAGGAGGAGAGATGGTCTCTCCCATATTTAAGTATTGGTAAGTTAAGTTAAGGCCCATCTTATTGGCCTCAAAGAGCAGGTCTTTGAGAACAGAGGCCTCTTCACCGGCCGAAGTATTGCTTGAGAGTAAAATACTGAGAGAGAGCAGCCCATGGGTGACCGCCTGGCCCATATCGGCGATCTGTCCATTATGGTCGTCGATAATTTGCATCAGACTCTGGGTAATACCCGGATTATCGGGGCCCGCCACAGTAATTAAGACACTATCCTTGGCCATCTTGCTTCCTTCTTTTGGCCTTCAGTTTTCTTACTAGATTCATAGAATATTCGAGGGCCGAATAAATTGAAATAATTCCGGAGGCGTAAATTAAGACGCTTCCCATGGTCGCCATAGGGATTCCCCATGGCCGTTGGCTGGCCATTAGTAGTGGGATACCTACCATTTGGGTGGCGGTCTTCCACTTGCCTAATTTTCCGACTGGTACGCTAAGACCTTTTTCTTGGCCCAATAATCTAAGGGAGGTGATGTAAATTTCTCGCAGGACTAGAACAATAACTACCCATACTGGGATGCGGTCCAATCCCTGCAGCATAATAAGCGAAGAGGCGACTAGAAATTTATCAGCAATGGGGTCTAGGAAAGAGCCGAAAATGGTGACGATATTTCTCTTGCGGGCAAAGTAGCCGTCGAAAAAATCGGTAATCGAGGCGACCACGAAAGTCCAAGCGGCAATCCAGCTGAGTAAAACTCGGTGGCCTTCAAAAAAGGGAATTTCGACTATGTTGACGTAGAGGCAACCGACGATAATAGGAATCAAAATGACTCGGAATAGAGTCAGGCGATTGGGAAGATTATCTATTTCCCATTCGTCAGGCCCGGCACTCTTAGTGGGGTCATCTGGTCTATTATTGACTTCATTTTCAGTATTGGAGCTTTCCAAAGGTTTACCTAGGTTTGTGCGCCACTCGAGACTATCAGTTTTACGGGTGTTTTGAAAAGGGTGGAGGTCTAAGATTGCCCTCTAACAATTCAAAATAACATAAATTATCCTAGAAGCGGACTTTATCTAATACGGAGAGTTAAAAT
>JABGVH010000147.1 GCA_018646195.1 Halobacteriovoraceae bacterium | reverse complement strand
GACGGGTGCTCGGTTCAATGATGAAAGGTGGGGGCAAGCTTTTAAAGTTTGCTGATAAGGCCACCAATCTGATTCCTGGAGCCAAACTAGTTAAATCAGTCGCGGGAACCGTCATCGGGAAACCACTGCAGGCCTATGCGAAACTAACTGAAGCCGCCTTTATGCGAGGAATGGGTAAGAAGGCCTATTCACAGTGGAAGGCCGGTCAAGCGGCGATGAAGGCCGAGAAGGCCGCTGCTAAAATTGCCGAAGGCCTCGATACCGCCAAAAAAGATGCCAACGCACTTCAGATAATCAATGGCGGTAAAGGTCGCGCCAATAAACTAAAAGGTATACAGGCCCAGGGTAGAACACTCAACCCCGAGCAGGCCAAATTTTTAGACGACTTTAAAGTAGCCGAGGCGACAATTGATAGTGCCAGGGATGTAGGAAAACTTCAATCTCGCCTCAATCAAGGTCAGAAGCTCTCAAAAGATGAGCTGGCGAAAATAGCCTCCCATGAGAAAAGCCTAGCGATTGATGCCAAGAAAGCTGGAAAAATTGAAGTCAGACTACAAAAAGGTAAGAAAGTCAGCGATGCTGACCGTGCCTTCTTGCAAGAGCATAAGCTGAAGTCAGCGGTCAATGAGCAAACCCTCAAGGCGCAGACTCACTTAGACGACGCTAAAGCTGCCGCCAAGCTTGAGCAAAAACTCAAAGGAAATACCAAGCTTACCCGCAAGGAAAAATCCTTTTTGACTAAATTTAATAAGCAGAAAAAAGTCAGGGCCGACTTCGCTCAGAAACTAGAGGTAAAACTCCAGAAAGGACGAAACGAGCTGACCAAGCAGGCCAGAGAAATTAGAGGGCGGGTACAGAAAATCGAAAGTGGTGCTGGTAAGAGAATGGCGGATATCGAAAAACGCCTAGCTGACGGTGGAGAAGCTGCTAAGTTAAATAAAGCGGATCTAAAATTTGTCGATGACTTCAAGGCCGGAAAATTTAAATCAAAAAATCTTCTTAAGTCCGACGAAGCTCGATTACTTGATGATATTAAAGCTGGAAACGTTGAGCATCGAATCCTAAACGCCGATGAAAGGGCCTTTAGAGCGCAATTCAAAGCGGCAGATGGTCAAAAACCTGCCAAAACTATTACTCAGCAAATTGCCCGCGAGAAAAAAGTCATTAAGGGAAGGATTGCCGAAGGAGAAGCTGATCTAATACTTCAGCGCCGGGTCGCCAATGAATCCAAAATAAAAGAAGCCGAAATTCTACGGGATACTTACCAGGCCAAGAAAACAAAACTGAGCTCACAGCAAAAAGCTTATAAAGCTGGGGTCGCCGACGATATCGACGCCATCAAACTAAAAAGAAAAAGTGGTGAGAAATTAAGCTTCCGAGAAAAGAGAAGACTTAAGGCCTACCAAAAGAAAATCAATGGCTTTAGAAAAGAAAACTTGGCGATAGCTGAAGAGATTGCCCAGCAATCTAAGATCATTAAAACTGCCACGACCGAATTGAGAGGAGTCACTAAAGCAGCTGCAGAGGCCGAAGTGTGGGCTGCCAAGGCTGGTTATAGTGCTGACGAGATTCAAAAAGCTAAGGCCATGATGCTAAAAATTTGTAAGTAGATTGAGGAAAAAGATATGAAAATGACAAATTTATTGAAGCTGCTATTTATTGTCCTCCTGACCACTTCCCTTGGATGGTCGGCAGAAGAGAATTTAGGTAGCGCTTTTCCCGAACATGTCCAATTGCGAACTGACTTAAAACCAAAGGTCAAGGGCGTGATGGTTGAAGCCACTATCGACCAAATTGGTACCACCCAGCTATTTGCTGGCTCCGACAATGTTCAGTTTCAAGTCCAACTAGAATTTAAAAAATTCAAGAAAGGACTTCCTAAGGCGATGGCAGCAAGAATTGCGAAAGCTGACAATGTCACCGAGGCCTTTGCGATTCTAAATAGCTCAAAAGCCTCTCAGACGGAATTATTAGAGGGCTGGCGTTCTCACTACCAAACCAAGAAACTAACCAGAGGTCCTACCGCAATCGTTATGCCTGACGGTCAAATACGGATCACTGATGGCCACCACGGAGGACTTGGAGCCGCTAAGGTAGACCAAGACATCCAGAGGTTGGCCAAGACCATTAGAGCAAAAGTTAAAAGGATAAAATATCCGGTAGAAATTGTAGAAGGTGGGAATTATTACCAATCGTCTAGAGCAGCTGCCAAGAAAAGCGGATTAGTAAGCACAACCGCTGAATACGACGCCGTTGCCAAGGCCCATCGAAACGGCACGGCAGCGCCTACTGGCAAATCAAAAACGTATAGCTTCCTTGATGGCCGTACAAATGACAGCGCAGAGGCCCTCTTAAGCGCTAGAAAGCAGGGAAAAGGCTATTTAAATTATGACAATGTCATTACTATACTTGGCGAAGAAAATATTAAGTTGGGTAGCAGTAGAGTTGAGGCTTATAAGAAAATTCACGAATTACGAAAAGGCCCCCCTTCAAAAACATTTGCTGACATTATAGTTGATGCATCAGCTACTAAAGGAAAAAGTACCACCTACGCTGATGTCATCAAGAAGTTCCAATCAAATATTGGAAAAATCCCCAACGATCCCTATCGCTCACTTGGTGGTAACTTTTACTTCCACGAATGGGAAGCGAAGTTAAGCGACAAAGGCTATCAATTTTTTAATGCTGACGACTTTGTGGACTACAGTCAAAAAGACTGGGCCCAGAAGATGAAGGAACCACCAAATAACCTGCCAGATCAGATCGCAAAAAAATTCCGCGGCCAATTTGGCAAAGACAATGGTGGCAAGCTTTTCAAACTCTTCGAAGAAGGCAAGGATATTGCTCTAGAAGACATTAGCAAAATAATGTCAAAAGATGAGTTCCTCAATTCAAATTATTATAAAAACCTTAAGAAGCTAAATCCTGCCAAAGCCGCTAAGTTAGCAGGAAAATTAGATGACCCATTGGCGTTTGCAAAAATGCTTAAAAACGAAGTTTGGGATTCCGCTTATCAAGTCTCTAGAGACGTCTTCTACAGCCGTCCTCAAAATATAGATGACTTAGTTGATCTTTTAAAACACCCCAAGGATATGAAAAATCTTGGACGCGTTGATGACGTTAAGGCAATTATAGCCGAAGCCAAGCTTAAGTATGTAGACCGAAGAACTAAAGAATTAAGGCGTCTTGGAAAAAGCCAGGCGGCGATAAGTATAGAAGAAAGGATTGCCAGTCAGAAGTACAATCTTCCAGAAATGGGAGATATCAAAAAAGGTACCAGACTGCGTGAAGGGGTCCGATCAAGCGGTACTATAGACCGCATAAAAACCAGGCTTAAAAACCTTTTTGCCCTACCTGATGACGCCGCAAAAATTAAAACACCCGGCCACGGCGGAAAGATTCACTTTGTCGATATCGAGTTGGTTGGCGCCACTCAAGATGCCGCTGGACACTCAAATGTCGGGGGCCAAGTTAAGAGAGAGTTTGACGGCTTTCAAAAGACTGTCATGCGGGGTGAAAAGTTAAAGGATATAAAATTGAGTGGCAAGGCCATTTCTGCTAAGTCATTTGAAGATATAATTAGTGCCACAAAAGATCTACCCGCCTCAGAACAAATGAAAATAATTCGCTCTTATCGCGAGTACTACCAAAACCAAAAAATTGCCGGCCGCGCCCCAACCGCTGTCATGATGCCAGATGGGAGAATTCGAATAACCGATGGTCATCATGGCGGTCTAGGTACTGCAAGGGCGCAAAATACAATAGATAAGGCAGTGGATGTTGTTCACGGCCGAATTGTTGAACAGCGAAGCATAGAGCTGCGTGCCCTGGGAAACCTAGACGAAGCAACAATTAAGGCAAAGGCGTTGGCCGAAGCCGATTCGCTAGCACAAGTTAAGCGGCTCGAATATCAGGTTGAAATTGTGGCAGACTACCGCGGCATGACTTACGAAGACGCATCCAAAGCGCTTCTTAGTAATGGCACAGACGGTACGGGAGTCATTAAGGCCTCTCGCGCTGGCAAAGGAATTCAAACTGTCAAAGCGCAGGGGAAAGGTTTCGTCGATCTTGAATCGATCGCCAAAGCAATCCAGGAAAATGGACGAGGTAGTAATAATCCAATTTTCAGTGAATTTGCCACACTTAAAAATCCAGATGATATCGTGGCCGCTCGCGCGGGCGTGGTTGATGAGATTAAGCGACTCAGTGACGCCAAGAAGGCCGGCAGTATTAGTCTGGCCGATGTTCTCAATAAGCATGCCAATATGCCCTACGAAGATGTTATAAAAAACTACTACACTGGAAGAATTGGCCAAATCCCCAATAGCCAAGTTCGTTCACTTGGTGGCAACTTTGTCTTTAAGGAGTTTGAAGATGCCTTCGGAAAACGCGCCATTTTCAACGCTGATGATATGGTTGAATACAGCCAATCCAAGTGGGGCCAGAGTATGAAAGAAGCTGGACTGGAAGCTAAGCTGGCCGAGAAGCTAAAAAATGGCAGTCTAGAAGATCTTCTTAAGACTCTCGATATCGGAGGAGATAACGCCGCCACAAAACAAATTAATGCAATCCTTGAAACCCTTGACCTTCCTCCTGGTAGTTATGCTGCCAATAAAGATTTAGTTGCAGATTCATTGGTCAAAAGCTTTATGCGGGGAGATGATATTAAGCCTGTTAAACTTATCAATGGAATACTTGATGTCGCCCACGATGCTTCTTCCGATATCTTTTTTAAGAGTCCAAAATTAGTCGAGGAATTCCGAGACATGGTCAAAGACCCATCAAAGCTGAAATTATTTGATGATAATATGGCCGAAAGAATCTTCGAATACGGTAGAAGAACTGACCAATTAGATGATGTTGCTAAGCTTGCCTACTCTGAGAGAACTAATAAAATGATTAAGCTCTTCGATAAATTTGCCAAGGCCTGCAAGTAATAAATTATAATTGATCTTTGATGTCACCACTCATCTGGCGGAAATTTGTTTCCGTCGAGGGTGGTTCGACAAATTTAACTTGGGTCCATAGAAGATTTTTACAGGCACAGGAACCTCTTTTAGTACTATCTCCATCCTCATCAACAGTGACACCACCCCATTTAATATATTCGAGACAGCGGTGGCAATTGCCTGGAGGCCCTTTGCAGGAGCAAGTCTTAGTGCCCTCCCCGTTTTCATCGTAACCCATAATCAGGGCATAACAGTTGGCACAATGGGCCAGCCCGTTTTTATTTTCGCCAATTGCGGGGCTGTCGCAGCACCAGCATTCTCCATAATTACTCATATAATATCTCTTTTTTGAAAGACCAAAAGTGAGAGCAGTAGTATTAGAAGGGTTAATCCTAAGTAGTGAGGAACTTCAACCGCAAAATTCATATCTATCGGAGGGTTTTTGATAAACCCTCGAGTTAACTGGTCTCTGGCAAAGACATCAATGGTCCCAAGCCGAGGAAAAATATTGTGAAGAATAATTCCGCAGGTTTCGAAAAAACCCAGATCTTTGGCCACATCTTTTAAAACATTACTTCGAAAATAGGAATTAGTGTAACTTTGAAGTGGTAAGAAAAAAACAAAACTGGCAAAGGTAACCAGCTTTGAAAAGAACAAAGAAGCAAAGGAGCACATAATGACAAGCGTAAGTGAGCGCAACATTGTCAGGGAAAAGGCCGAAAGCATTTTAAAAGAATAGACATTAATTCCTTGATCTGCTGAGATCCAAGTCGCTCCTACAAGACACATGACCAAGAAGAAAAATCCTGAGAAGCTCCAGGCACCTAAAATTTTTGCAATGTAGTACTCCCAGCGATGGCAGGGTAAAGAGAGCATTTGAGGAGTAACTTTGTAGTCAAAATCACCTTTTACCGATCGCAGGCTAAAAACTACGATAATAATATCCATCCACATACCTGAGAGTAGGTAGAAAACTCCAAAATTTCCAAAGGCCAAAGATTTCTCATCGGCAGGGGAAATTGCTTGAGAAACCGGATCTAGTAGAAACTTAATCACAATGATCATGATGATTGTAAAAATACTAAGGTAAAAAAACACTTTAGATTTAAACTCTGTTGTAAAATAAGACCGGTAAAGGTGCCACATTAATTGAGGATTCAATTATTCCCCCCCTTAATAAGGTCATAGAATACTTTCTCTAAGTCCTCACCTTCTTTAATATCTTTAATATCCATTGTCTTAATTGTTTTTCCTTTATCAATTACTGTCACCGTTTCACAGATCTTTTCGATTTCTGAAAGGATATGGCTATTTATCAGTATCGTTTTGCCCTTTTCTTTTTCCTTATGCAGAATATCTTTTATGTCTTTTATGACAATTGGATCCAAACCGGAGAATGGTTCATCTAAGAGATAAATTGAGGCATTGCTCATTAGAGTGCAGGCCAATCCTGTTCTTTGTAATTGACCTTTCGAAAGTGTTTCTGATTTCTGATCGCGAATTTCATCAAGATTAAGAATATCGAGTACTTCGTTTAATCGCATGAGGCATTGCATCTTAGAAAGTCCGTGGGCCTTACCGTAAAATTCCAAAATATCTTCAACATTATAAAAGGGGTAAAACGAAAAACGTTCGGGAAGATAGAAAATATCTTTTCTAACACTGGGATTCCTATAATCTTCGCCTTTTATGCTTATCGAGCCACTTCCAATACTAAGTAGCCCCAAAAGGCACTTGGTAAGTGTTGATTTACCCGCTCCATTAGGTCCCAATAGCCCGTGAAAAGTTCCCTCTTTTATTGAAAAATCAACTCCTCTAAGAGCATGCTTCTTTCCATAAAACTTATGTAGTCCACTGACTTCTAATACATTTGCCATAAGGTCATTTTAAAAGAAAATAGCCCGCTAAGCGAGCCTTTTTGAGGGTGGGAATAGGAAATTATGGGTTATTGGGGATAACCACGGCCACCTTAGGAAGCCAGGTCCTTAATTCGGCTTCTTGGACAAAGAGGCGTTATGGGGTTTATCTACTAGGTAAAACTCGTTCCATGCAGGCATTTAGAATACTAGCAACCCGCTTGGGTGTTGAAAAAGACGGTGATGTTATCAATGCTATTAACTCAGCAATGTCTTCACTTCGAACAAGACTGAAATAACCAAGGGCCTCTTGAAAACAGAGGCTTTTATTTAATTTTTGTTTTAATTGGTAAAACAGCCAGGGCGACTTGATCGCCTTTTTCGTTTTCCGAGATAATTTGGGCGGCCACTCCATACTTTGTAACTACGATGGGAGCCGCAACAAGCTGGCGTATTCCTTTAATATTTCTGTAAATTTGATAGCGAACTTCAACTCTTTCTTTATCTATTTCTTTGAGAGCGACCTTGAGTCCAGGAGTAAATTCATTTGATTGATTGAGAGGGAGGTCTAATTTAAAGGTCTGAGAGGTCTCTTTGCCCCCCGTTACTTCAGTCAGATCCATATGCAGTTGGACGTTTGAAAAAGCGCTAAAAGGCAAAAAAATGAGTAAGAGCACTAAAGATTTCATGACCATCCTCCTTGAACGTTGTCATCTGCTATGAAGAAAATTGTACCTTCTTAGACGGATTGTGCCAAAAACAAAAATCGAGAGAATTGCTTTAGCTAAAAGTCCGTAAAACTTGGATTTATGCAGGCAGTCGTCATGTGATCTTGCCATTTTCCCGCTATATGTAAGTAGTTTTTAGAGACCCCGATTTTTTCAAAACCCAGTCTTTCAAGTAGCTTCCCGCTCCTGGCATTATCAGTGATGTAATTGGCCTCACAGCGGTGAAAGTTATATTCATCAAAAAGATGCTTTAAGGCCAATTTAAGCCCCTCGAACATTAAGCCCTGCCCTTCGTAAGTATGATGGATTTTATAGCCAAGTCGGCAATTTTGAAAAGGCCCTCTTTCAAATCCAGTAAAGTTAACTCCACCGATCATTAAATTATTTTCTTTATAAAAGAGAGAGAGGCGCAATGAGCTTTGATTTTGATATTCGAGTTGCAAGCGTTCGGCATAGGCTTGCCAGAATTCTATCGTAAAAAAATTCTCAGGTTTAATAGGATCCCAAGGGGCCAAGTGAGATTCATTATCACGGTAAAATTTTAAAAAATTCTCAGCATCTGAATTTGTTGCTAGTCGGAGATAAACCCTCTCTCCTTCTAGACGAAGAGAGGTTGCTTGCTCTCCAGTACTCATTTGGCCACTATATTATAAATCCGACCCGGAACAAAAATTTCTTTAACAACCTTTTTTCCTTCAAGTTGCTTAATAATTTTTTCTTCTTTTCGGGCGAGGGCTATAAAATCCTCTTTGCTAATATCGGCCGCAACATCGAGAGTTACTCTGGTCTTGCCATTTACCTGAACGGCCAAAGTCACTAAATCATCTTTAGCAAGTGCTGGATCAAATACCGGCCAAGACTCATAGCCTAAGGTATTCTCTCCGCCATAAAGCTGCCACAGCTCTTCCCCCATATGAGGGGCCAATGGAGAGAGCAGAAGGCTAAAAACTTTAGCCGTTTCCGGGGTTACATTTTTAATTTTATAGCAGTGATTTATAAAAATCATGAGTTGGCTAATCGCCGTATTAAATTTAAATCCTTCAATATCCTCGGTGACTTTTTTAATAGACTTATGGAGAAGCCTTGTCGTTTCGTCATTCTCTTTAGATAGTGAGGCATTCTCTTTTTCTCCAAAAAAGCGATAGGCCCTTGTAAGAAAGTTAGATACCCCTTTTACTCCTTTCATTGACCATGGTTTCACTTTCTCAAGTGGTCCCATAAACATTTCGTAAAGCCTAAGAGTATCGGCGCCATATTCATCTATAACGACGTCAGGATTTATAACATTGCCTCTAGACTTACTCATTTTTTCCCCATCTTCTCCGAGGATCATGCCTTGATTGATAAGCTTTTGAAACGGTTCGACAGTCGAAACTAAATCTAAATCAAAGAGAACTTTATGCCAAAAGCGGGCATAGAGAAGATGCAGTACTGCATGCTCTGCTCCACCAACATAGAGGTCAACTGGCATCCAGTAATTTTCTTTTTCTTTGGTCCAGGCTTGATGGTCATTATGTGGGTCCATAAAGCGCAAATAATACCAACAAGAGCCGGCCCATTGAGGCATTGTATTGGTTTCTCTACGCGCCTTTTTACCTGTTTTAGGATCGGTTAAATAAAGCCACTCATCTATTGTGGCGAGAGGAGACTCCCCTGTACCACTAGGCTCATATTTTT
>JABGVH010000030.1 GCA_018646195.1 Halobacteriovoraceae bacterium | reverse complement strand
TGAGACCGATCACAATATCGTTGATCAAGCAGAAGCCGCGCCCGCCGAAACTCATCGCGTGGTGCATGCCCCCCCCTAAGAAATAGTGGAAGCCATCTTCTAGTGCTCGCTCCATGGCGTAGTAGCTGGCGCCCCCTTGCAAGAGTACCGAGGGCAGCATCTCCAATAAGTCGACTGTGGCGCTCGTCGGATCGTAGCGGTGGTACTCGCCACTTTCGGTTTTCAGCTCGAAGGCCTTGATGATTTCGCTGCTAGCAGTTTCCCTATCAAATAGCCGCTCAATAAAATCTCTCTGGTGAACTAATAATAGGTCTTCCCGGCCAAGCGGTTTGATAAGCTCTAGGTCCGCCTTTTGACAGAGACTTGAAAACTCCGCAGCCACTAAAGCAAAGGTTTTTGAGGCGCGCTCGTCTGCGATCGGGATCTGAATACCGTAGCGGCTAAATTGCGTATCTAAATCGGGATGGTAGGTTACTAAACTCAAAATTTTTTCCCCGGCCCTTGAGAAGGTTGGTATAATTACAAGTGCGACATTATTACGAATAGGCTAATCAAGGAAGAGTGAGCACTGTGCGTCAATGGATTATTCTTATACTTTTAGTGACTTCTTCTCCGAGCGTCTTGGGTGCCCCACAGGCGCGTAACGAACTCCATCGCTACACTTTGATGAGGGACCGCTTCATCATCGATAAAGACCTTAAGAAAAATAAGTACACCTCATTTTTCGACCTCGACCTGCTCTTCACTGCTGGATTAAAAAGCTTGATCGGCGATGTCAGCGATGCCAATTCCACTGGCAGCACCCTGACTAAAACTCTGGCGACAGCGGGAGTTCTAGGCGAGAACGTCAACGTCGAACATATGTTAGACCTAGAGGTCACGGCGGCGGCACCACTGCCTTACATCAAGTATAAGAAGTACCGGATTTTGCCCAGCCTCTTTTACAATATGGACCTGGGACTGGCCTTTTCGATTTCAAATAAGAATGCCGGGCTGACCCCCACCGCTCAAGTCTACGTTAAAAAAGATACCAAGATGGGGCTCTACAATCGCATGCGTTGGGCCAAGGGCGAAGAGTGGCGCTTGGCAGTTTACCAATTAAAAAGGGCCGACCTCTTTGCCGCCAAAGACTCCACCGCCATCGCCGCTTCGGGAGATATTTTTGACTTCGATGAGCTGTCACAAGACCGCACTTCCATCGCCACTGACCTGGCCTTCGTCAAAGAAAAAGAGCGCTACTCCTACCTCTTAGAATTCCAGGAGCTGCAACTTGGAGGCTCCGGAAAAGAGAATGACTACGGCACCTGGCCTATGCTGCACGCCCGTTACATGCATAAATTTAATGGTGAGTGGTTTAGCTGGTCGGGCTTCTATGGTCTGCATTGGCGCTCTCGCTACAAGTTAGAAAGTGGGCTGTATATCGGGTTAAAATCCAAGCTTAAGAACGATTGGCCCTTTGAATTCATCCTCAAAATGAGTGACCAATTCCTGACCTTTACCCCCCAAATCATCACCAAGTGGTTCCATTTCAACTACACCATGAAAAACCCCTACAGGAACCCCTACGGCGACGTTTGGACCCCTACCATTCACTCTATAAACTTAAACTTCCCCTTCCCATAGTGCGTCATAAGTGCTAATAAAGGGCATGCCTCAAAAACGACTAGTGTGGCTTCGCCACGAGACCAAACCCTTTGAAGAACGAACTGCCCTCAGTCCAGATGGTGTCCGGCGCTTAATTTCAAAAGGTCATCAGGTAGTTGTCGAGAGCTCTCCCGCTCGTTGTTTTAACGACGCTGACTACCGCGCCGCTGGAGCTGAATTAGTACTTCCGGATTCTTGGAGTAGCGCTCCCTTCCAGGCGATCATTTTAGGACTTAAAGAAGTCGAAAAAAATACTTTTCCAATGCCTCATCGCCATATCTATTTCGGCCACGCCTATAAGCAACAGGAAGGCGCCGCCGACCTATTAAATCGTTTCGTACTTGGGGACGGCCGCTTATTTGATTTTGAATTCCTAACCGATCACGCAGGCATGCGAGTTTGTGCCTTTGGCATTTGGTCTGGATTTGTCGGCACTGGTTTAGCGCTTAAAGAATGGGCGCTTAAAAAACAAGGCCAATGCCTGAATCAAGAAGCGCCTCTTAGGCCTTACAGCGATTCGGAAAATTTTATTTTTGATGTTAAGAATGAATTGGAAAGAGTTGCTGAGCAACCCAAGATTCTTATCATCGGTGCCCGCGGGCGCTGTGGCCGTGGCGCCCAGAAATTTCTTGAGGCGCTAAAGCTCAAAGCGACCCTCTATAGCTCTGCTGATACCTTGAACCGCAATACACTACCCGAGGCCTTGGAATACGATATTGTAATCAATGCCGTGCTTTTAAAGGGCGCTATTCCACCCTTCTTAACTCCTGAGTTGCTGGCAAGAGAACGTAAGCTCTCGGTGGTGGTCGACATAAGCTGTGACCCCAACGGGCCCCATAATCCGCTGCCGATTTATAATAAGGAGACCAGCTTTCAAAGGCCGGTGCATAAATTAAACTTTGGCAGCGAGCTGTCTTTAATAGCTATTGATCACCTGCCCTCGCTGCTTCCTCGCGAGTCGAGCAGTGATTTCGAATCACAATTCTTTCCCCACCTCTTAGAATTTCTCAGCGGTGAGATCGAAGACTCTCCCTGGGAGAGAAGCTTAGAGCGTTTCTATCAAACTGTATTAGAGCTGGGATTAAGTTTCCGCGACCGTCCCATCGAATTCGAGACTCAACCTACCATTAATTAATATAAATATTTTTAACAGCTACCAGGGTCTTCTAGATCGCGAATGCCGGCAAAGAGAAATTCCTGGAAGTCGACCTTGGTGCCAAGACCCTGATAGAAATTTCCTTGCGGCCCAATTCCTAGAGGAATTCGATCCTTCTCAGTCCCCAGCCACTCTTTAGTCCCAAGTTCTACTCCCCGGTACTCTTTTAAAATGGTCTTATAAGAAGAAACCTCCAGCCCGTCTATCTTACTAACGATAGTTTCTAGGACAGCTTGCGAAGAGATATCTAAACCCTTTTGCCAAAGGGCGCGGTAGATAGCATTTTTTAAGGCATTGAAGTGCTCTGGAAATACTTTGCGACTCCACTCCAAAAGACAGAGTGATAATTTTGAGTTGGGTCTCGACTCAGGTAATTTAATTTCAACCCCAGTATCTCGCCGCAATACCTCTTTGAATTCTGAACTTAATTTTTCCAGCTCAAATTTAGTATGAGAAACTTTGTGATCGAGTTTTGGTTCGTGTTCAATCGGCTGCCAAATGACCCGCCCCTCTAACTCCAATTGGCATAGCCATTCGTTGAGAACGAAGCAGAAGGGGCAATTAAAATCGCCATAGAGAGTAATTTGTTGGCTGACAGTTAGCATCTAAAAAGAGTGCCATGCTTAAGCTTTTTGAGCAAGCCTAAGATAACTTGAGATTTCTTCATAATGCTGCAAATTGCTGTGCTTTAGATAACCTTGCAATAAAATAGTACTTTTCTTACTTATCAAAATATTGACCGATTTCTTTTCTTCTCTACTTATTTTATTGGAATTAAGGAAGGGCACCATCGACTTGATCCGCCAATAATCCATAGCAAAATACTTGGCCGAGAGCTGGTCGCTATGGCCTCCGTATTTTTTTATCAGGGGGTCACTTATGAAACCAACTTCTTCTTCGGCGGTAATTTTTAACCATAGGTCATAGTCTTCACAGACGGGATAGTCTTCGCGAAAACCGCCATGTTTGTGGTAGAGCTCACTCTTAAGCACCACTGCGGAGGGACTAATTAAGCAAAGCGGTAGGCATTTTTCAAAGATCCTGCCGCCAAACTTTTGATGCTTTTTCATTTGATTGACCCGCACTCCATTGCGAATCCAAATTTCTTCCCCATGAATAAGCGACAATTCCGGGCGCTTTAAAAGCAACTCTGACTGCCTTTCAAGTTTGTCGGCCAGCCACTCATCATCGCTATCGAGGAAGGCCAACCAATTGCCACTGGCCGACTGCACTCCGCAATTGCGGGCGCATGAAACACCTTTGTTTTGGGTGGTGATAACACTGAGGACTTTGCGCTCTAGGTATTCTTCTAAAATTTGCGGCGTCTGATCTTGGGAGCCATCGTCCACTACAATCAGCTCAAAGTTCTGGTAACTCTGGGCCAGAACCGAGTCGATCGCCCGCCTAAGTGTCGCCGAGCGATTATAGGTCGGAATGATGACGCTGAAAAAAGGGTTAGGCACCATACTCCCCTATTTCCCTCATCACTTCTTTGACAATTTCGTCACTGGGTAAATTTTCAAGCGCTTTGAAGAGTCCCTCTAATTGACCTGGATTGCGGGCACCGACTAAGGCGACGGTGCATTCGGGGTGAGATAAATTATGCGCGATCGCCAGCTCTAGCCCACTATGGCCGTGGGATTCAATAACTGGCCAAACACTTTCCAGTACAGCAACTTTTTCAAGAATTTCTTTTTGATTCCACCAAGGGGCCGAACGGCGGGCATCACAGTCGTCATACTCTTTACTCTGCTCGCGTTTTTTATCCACTCTCTTAGTCAGGACACCTTTGTCTAGCGTGCCCCAGCTCATAAAAGACATTTTATTGTCATTTAAAAACTTAAAAAGGTTTTTCTGAGGTTCCCTGTAGAGCAGATGAAACTGACTTTGCGCCACTTCTATTCGATCGACTTCAAAGGCCTTCTCTAGGTCAGAAGTGTTAGTATTACAAAGACCGATATGCTTAATTTTTCCCTCTAACTTGGCCTTCGCCAGTACTTCCATGGGAACCCGGATGTCGACCTTTTCATCGGGCCAGTGAACCATATAGAGATCAATATAATCGCTATCAAGATCCCGCAAACTCTGCTCGAGCATTTTCTGAGTTACGGCGGCATCGTTGCAGCGATTGACCCGCTTATTGGGGTGCCAGTCGACGCCACTTTTTGAGACCAGAAAAACCTCTTCGCGATTCTGCTTAAAGGCCTTGCCGATGCGCTTTTCAGACAGCCCGTAACCGTAGATAGGAGCGCTATCAAAAATCCGCAAGCCGCGTTCAAAGGCCTGTTGAAGCAAGGAGATGGCCTCCCCTTCGCCAATACTGCCAAAACCATAACCGCCTCCCTCTCCGCTAACCGCGGCGCCGCCAAAGGCAATGGGAATAGGACTTATAGCTTTTAAGAGTTGCGTCATTGAACACCTCGCGTTGACAGTACTTGGGGGGCTTACTATAAGTAAAAGCCTAAACTTAGACAAGGAAAGGAATGGACCTACTGGTTTTTGCCCATGCCAATGAAGCGCAGCACTTTTTAAAAGAAGGTGGTTATAAATCTATGCCCTTTCACTTCGCTGGGCTCTATCGAAATGAGCAAAATATGCTTCTGCTATGCGGAGAAGGCATCGGTGTGGCGCGGGAAAAGATGGCCGCCACTTTAGCGGTTCATAGTGGCGAAATTAGCCGGGTGGTCAATCTAGGCGTCTGCGGCAGCTTGTCTAGTCAGGCCGAGCTCGAGACGGTCTATTCAATCCGCACGGTCTACGGCCAGGATTGTTTTAAGTCATTCAGCAGTCACCTTGGCGATAGCAGATGGGACCTGATCTCAGTTCGAGAGCGGGTCTTAAAAGATAGTCAGGCCAGTGAGCTAGAAAACTTTGCTCCCCTAATTGACCGAGAGGCCTGGGGAATCGCCGCCGCTTGTGAGCTTTTTAAAATTCCTTTCAGCTGCCTAAAAGTTGTCAGCGACCGCCCCGGCGAAACTGACGGTGTTTGCCAAAAAGTAATTGAAAAAGCACCGCTCTACTCCAAATTATTATTTGAGGCCTACGCTGAGCAAGCGCCACTAGTGATTAATGACCCTCAGTCCTCACTGACCTTGAGCGCCCTTTTTTACGCCACAACTTCTCAAAAAAATCGCCTAAAGGCCTTGCAATCTTCTTTAGAATTAAAATTCCCTATTGAAGCTGAACGGCTGGAAAGTCTTGACCTGCCCCAGCTAGAACAATTGGAGCTCACTCCCAAGCAGCGGACAAGTCTCTTAATAGAACGCATCGGGGACCTACTCAATCCCTTTCAAAAAGACATCCGCCAACAATTGGCAGAGCTGCCTAAGCCTTTTGAAAAGGCCGGCTTTTCGCTTAAGTTTGATGGCCAATTAGAATCAAAAAAAATGCACCTCAACGGCACCATTTGTGACCAGCGGCAAGTGGTTCAATTAATCGCTGCCCTAAAAGAACTGCCCTATCAAAAAATTGAAAATATTTTTAACGGTAAGCTCGATGTTTGACAAAATATTCATCGAAGAAGAGGCGCTCAATCACCCAAAGACCCTGTCTTTCTTAAAGAAATTTCCCAGTGTTAAAACTAAGACCATAGACAGTATCGATCAGGTTTTTGGCAAGGTCAGGAAACCCTACCTACAAAAACGCCATAACCTAAATGCCTTTTTGGGATTTAAAAAAGGCCAGCTAATCAAAGAAGCCCCTCCGGCCTATGGCCTGGCCGGTGAGCCCCACTACTATTTTATTCACCAGTATAATTGCATCTACGAATGCGACTACTGCTACCTCCAAGGCTATTTTAACTCTCCCGATCTGGTTTTCTTTTTAAATCATGAAGAGGTAGGCAATGAGATTAAAAAGGCCGCTAATAAAAATCCTGAGCGCTGCAGCTGGTTTCACGCCGGAGAATTCAGCGACTCGCTAGCGCTCTCGCACTTAACCGGTGAGCTGCCCTATTATTTTGAGTTATTTAAGCAATTGCCCCAGGCCAAGCTCGAGTTTAGGACCAAGTCCGCCAATATAACTGAACTTTTAAAATTGCCACCGCTTAAAAACGTCATCACCTCGTTCTCACTCTCTCCGGAAAAAAGAATACAGTCCAGCGACCTCAAAACTCCTCCACTTAAACACCGCTTGTTGGCGATCCAAAAATTACACCAGGCCGGCCACCCTATCGCCATTCACTTTGATCCCATAATTTATAGTCAAGGTTTCGAAGAGCAGTACTGTCAATTGATCGAGCAATTAATTAGCTATCTTCCCGCCTCGGCGATCCAGTATATTTCAGTCGGCGTAGTCCGTTTCCCGAAAGATATTTTCCATCAAGTAAAACGCAATTATCCAAAGAGCGACCTGCATTCCTCCGAACTAATTAAGTCGGATAATGGATTAATTCGCTACCCTCGCCCTATGCGGCGCTGGATTTTATCCAAGGTAAAAGAACTACTTTTACAAGCGGGAGTGGCCGAGTCCGGAATTTATCTTTGCATGGAAGACTGACGCTATTGGCCTTTATTTTTTTCCCTAAAAAAGACAAATTATGTGACTATAGAGGCACATGAAAAATCTCACCTTAATAGCACTTAGTACATTACTTCTCTCCTCTTCCGTGGACGCGGCGGCAAAAAAATTCTACGCCAAAGTGACAGTCCTCAAAGGCCGGGTTAGCCAATTGGCGCCGGGGGCGCACAACGCCTCCTGGGTAAAGAAGGGCGACTTCCTCAAGCAAGACACCTCATTGGTGACTCGTTCTCGTAGCTTTATAAAAGTCAAAGTTCTCGGTGATGGTTCCAACGTGACTCTCGGACCTGAAAGTAAGTTGGTGCTGAATAAACTTATTAAGTCTAAGGGTTCAGTGGTGACTCTCTTAACCGGAACCATTCGCGCCAAAATCAATAAACGAAAAGACGCCAAGAAAAAAGAAACTAAATTTTATATTAGGACCCAAAGTGCTGCCCTAGGTGTCCGTGGAACTGAGTTCGTTGTAGCGGTGAACCAGGAAAATAAAGTCACCTCTCTAATCACCTTAGAAGGTGAAGTGGATATGATTAAAGCAGATACCCTAAGGCCAGATGTAAAGGTCGAAGATGAAGTTGAGGCCAGTCTTAAAACAGATCAAGTGACTACAGTTAGAAAAGGTCGCGCCTCAACCTCATACCTACATAAAGAAGCAGTTACGGTTCCCCAGAAAGTGAATCCCGCTCAGCTAGTGGCGCTTCAAAAAAATGATTCCTTAACCCAAGAAGTGAAGGGACAGAAAGTTAAAACAATAGAACTATCAGAAGCTAGGAAAGAAGAACTCTACGCTCCAGATACTGAGGCCGAAAAGGCGATGGAAACCCCAGATATTACAACTAAAGATGTCAGTGGTGGTTTTGTCGATTTGAAATCCGCAATTTTCATTCCGGCCACCGCCGACGGGCAATTAAAAGTCGGTACCGTCGACAATCGTTCAGGTCAGTACATCCCACCCAAAGGGGTTAAGCTTGACGTCATCGAAGGTTTCGTCGCCGCCGCTAATAATGAAGCCTCTCGAAAGAAGGCCGAGGACCTCAAGAAGCTGATCGATTACAAGCCGCTTCCCAAAAATTATGCCGGCTCTCATGGCGGAGTCTTGACTGCCTCTTACGATCCGACCTG
>JABGVH010000002.1 GCA_018646195.1 Halobacteriovoraceae bacterium | reverse complement strand
TTTCAGCTACTTAGCTCGATATTAGGGCCATGGCCAGAAGAACCTTAAAATAGACCTATACGAATTTGATTAGTCCCAAGGGGGCGAAAATGAAAGGACCAAAGACCCGAGTCCAGGTGCTAGATATCTCGAATATCAATCTCAGCGACGATGAGAAAACCGCCCTCTCTCCCACAATCGAAAGCGATGCTACAGATCCTCAATCAGAGTTCATGCGACCTACCATAAAGCTCTCTGGAGAGGGAATCCCGTTTGAGACTTATATCATTGGTAGCGAAGAAACCTATATTGGCAGGGACCCAAATCAATGCCAAATCTGTATCGACCACCCCGAAATAAGCCGCCTACACGCCGTGATTAAAAGACACCAGAGTAATTTTTGGATTGAAGACCTATTGTCGTCAGGAGGGACTCACTACGAGGGACGCAGAATTAATAAAACAGATTTAGTACATGGCAGTGAAGTCACAATAGGCCCGGTTACTTTTCAATTATTGGTCGACTCACCTTTTATCCAAAAAGAGAAAAAACGATTGATGCCGGTAGATGAAAATGAATCTAATACCATTTATGAAGAGAGAGACGATGAAGATAGTATTGAGGGTGATTTTTTAAACCATGAGGATGAATATTCCCATCGTGGAGAAGAGGCCCTTAATGCGCGAGAGAAATGGCTATACCCAGGTTTTGCGGTACTAGTTTTGGCATTTTTAATAAAGTCACAAATAAATCTCCCTAAAACTGAACCCATCACTCCAAAGAGAACCATCGCCAATATTGATCAAGTCAAAGGGACTGGCCTAACGCTAGCGCAAGATGAATTTATTTCTGACCACTATCAATTAGCTAAAGAACTATTTAAAACCAGGCAGTATAAAAAATCCCTTGCAGAGCTCGATACCATTTTAATTGAACACCCTAAGCATGCCCGAACAAAGGCCTTGAGAGAAATTGTCCTGGACTCCTTCCGCTCGAAAGAGGCCAGAGCACAAAGGCTTCAAAAGAAATCAGACTTACAGAAAAAAGAGCTTCTCTTACAGGAGCTTATAAAAAAAGCAGAGCTGGCCTTTAAGGAAAAAAAGCTATTGGTCGCCAGTGGTTATACAGAGGAAATTCTTAGGCTAGATCCTCAGAATTTAGATGGAGACCTGCTTCGCCGAGAGATCGCTCAATTTAAAGTATCCGAGGCCAAAAGAATCAAAAAAGAGAACCTCGAAAAAAAGGTGAGCAAGAAATTTAATCAGCAATTCTCAATCGCGCAATTAGCGGCCGATAAAAATAATAATTTTGCAGCAATAGCACAGTTAGAAAAAATGATGGGCGGAGAAAGCAATAGCGAAAGGCTCGCCAAAGTTAGGGCACTCCATGGAGTCTGCAGTAAAAAGCTCAAGGCCTTAATTGCTCCTCGGCTTAATGCTGCCAGACAGGCCAAACGAGTTGGCGACCTTAAATTGGCCTATCAAAAATACCAGGAAGTTCTGACTTATCATCCCAACCACTCCGAAGCATTTAGAGAAGGAAAATTAATTATGGGAGGAATTGAGGTCAATACTCGAAAAGTTTATCGCGAGGCCATCGTGCTCGAGTCGATGAGTTTATTTGACGAGGCGAGAGAAAAGCTTGAAACAGTCCTTGAACAGGCGCCGAGCGACAATCAATACCATAAGAAGGCAACCAAGAGACTTTCACAGTATCAATAAGCAATATTAAAAATACCTACCACGAACAAAACCTTGAATCATTAAGCGATCCTGGCCAATCAGGTTGACCATGGTTTTATGAATAAGCGCGCCTGAACCACCTTCGAGATAATCGAGAGTCAAATTGGCCTTTTCTAATGGAGTTTCCTGAAATTGAATATTCTTTATATATCCAAAGATTCTTTTTCCTTTCCTTAATTGTGATTGGGCCTTACTTGAATTCCCCTGCCTTAGAAATCGTGCACGGTCTTTAGGGCTTGACCAAGCAAAGGGGTCTAGGATTCCGACAGCATTTCCAATCGCTCTCCAAATTTTCTTATCGCTAGCGTTTAACATGCGCTTAATGCCATCTGCGGAGAATCTTACCTTTAGTCCGACTTGAACTTTCTCGTAGTTCTTTTCGGGATTTACTTTAATAGGCAGCTTCAATTGGCTACCTGAGGCCTGTAAGTGTTTGGAGATATCTATTAGCTCCTCGCCATAAGTTTTGGTATCTTGATAGACAAAGGCACTATCCAATACGAATGAGCCGATATTTGCCTTGGGATCATTCGACTTAATAGGCACCATTACAGAGTATTTTTGTGAAACTTGCTCTTTATTTGAAAACCACTTCCAGTCCTTAATATATTCAGCTGAAATCTCTTTGTACTCAAACTTCTTGCCACCCTTAAGAGTTGTGGTGAAGTGTCCTTCAATAAATATATTCCGGAATCCCGTTCGCCAGATAATCAAATCAATGGCGGCATTATACTCTGTCCGTACAATTTTTCCTTCTTTTATCATTTCTAAAGAGACAATATCAGGATGACTTTTTGAAAGGTCCTCGAGAACTGTAAAGTCCTTATTCATAAATGCTTCATAGGCCTTTTTTCCCGCCTGGTGTTTCATATCTAAGCGCCAAATAAGATTTTTGATCTTGCGGCGATTTTTCTTATAATTAAATATTAGTGGGGCCCAACCATTCTGGCTGTTAATTCCAATTGATACCGGAATATCTAAAAAATCGTCAAAAAATATTCCAAAGGCAATTCCAAAACCAGTCATAAAGTCATTGGCCTTTTCCATTGAGATTAAAGCAATCGATTCGCCTTCTTTAGAAATTGATATTTTAAGAGTGTCTTTTACAGAAACTTTAATTCGAGGTCCAATATTGAGATACAGTGGAAGCTCAACACCTATCAGTCCTAAAATTCCTCCCCCTGCTCGAACGTATGCGCCACCAGTTGATAGAGTAGAGACTACTTCTCCCTCTTCCATTTTATTAAGAGAACTTTCATTTAGTGGAATGTCTCCAAATTGAAAATGTTCTTTTGTTAGTGCATCTTCGTAATTTTCAACCTTTCTAATATTGACGAATGATTTTTCTTTAATCACTCCCGCCCCTATCGTGACAAAAGGGACATAGTAATTAAAAAGAATATTGGCGGCTAACTGAGTGGTTCTATGTATTAGTGACGGACCAATCGTGACAGTGTCTACAACCAACCAACCATTAACCTTATCGGGAACAATCCTGCGATCGACCTTTGGTCCCAACCATCCCTTTGAATAGATGGTTCCGGCCATTCCCAATTCTGCTTGCTCTTGAACCCAACCTGGCTTTTTCTGGAGCTCTACTAAATTATCCCACTTATCGTTGGTATCTTCATCTAGCTCTTTTAAAGTTTCGGCCAACTTGGCCATATCTGGGCCATAATAAACCAGAGTTTCTTCGGGTTTTACTCCATCAATCTCACTTGTAGCTGTCGATTCTTCTAGAACTTCAGGCCGCTCCATTGGAACAGGTTTGTCTTCAACTCTTGGACTATCAATTTCAGGGATACCGTAGGGCCCGTCATCTTGCTGATCGGCATCTCCCTCACGAATAGGAGCTAAGTCATCTCCCTCTTCTTCCCAAGGATCGTCGTCAACTTTGTTTTCAAGCTGAACAGCAATTTGCTTTTCTTTTTCAAGTGCTTTAATTGGCCCAGAGTCACCAAGCTCAAGGTCCTGTGCCAAGAGCGTGCTTGGGAGGATCATCGTAATGATCAAGAAGTAATTTAAAATTATTCTATTCAGTCTCTTCATATTTTTTACTCTATATAGTTTTATAAGTCATAGGCCGGATCATAATCACCAAACATAAAATAAAATGGTTTTAATTGGTCGCCATTTTGCTTCCTAAGTGGAATGGCAAAACCGGCCTCTAGGCTTCCACCTAAGAAAGTATCTCTTAGATTGGCCCTTACACCCAGCCCACCAACAACACGCACATCACCGAGTCCATCAAAATCATTGGTAACACTTGCCGCCTCTAAGAAAGCTACGCCTTTGATTTTATCTCTCCAAAGCGGAAAGGAGTATGTTACCCCACCACTAAGTGAAACATTGCCACCAATGGCCGATCCCTTAGGACGAATACTTCTATGATCGAATCCACGAATGGTGCCGATCCCTCCTGCATAAAATTTTTCATAAAAAGGTGCATTTTCGCTGGCGTATCCTAAAGTAATGCGGCCAGAGATTGTATGCCCTACTCCATGCTCGTTAACTCCAAATGTTTTTGAGCCAACAGCTTCGGTAAAGGCCCTAAGATAAACTCCGTTATTGGCATAACTTGGAAAGAGCGCGATCCTGGCACGGAAACCATCTTTAACATCTCCGGCTGCATCATAGGTCTCATTTTTATAAACAATGGTAGAAACCATTCCAATAATTCTGTCCTTACCATCTAGGTCTATCACTTCTTCAGCTATTTCTGCTGCAATATTGTCTAGGTCTACAAATTCAATTCTTGTTCCTACTCCAATACGTAAGTTTTCAGAGATAGCTTTTTCGATCATAATAACTGATCCAACTTTTCGTTGGTCATAGTCAGCATACTGTCTTTGATCATAATGGGCGTCAGCATGAAGCTCTAAATCAGAACCAAAAAGATGGGGATCATGATAAATTAGACCTAACCTCGCCATTTCTTCCGCTTTCTTGGCAGAAATTGAAATCGACTTGCCGGTATTAAAGAGATTGTGATTGGTATAACCGAATTCTCCTACAATACCCTGACCATTGGTTCCTACTCCAAACTGAATCGACTGTGTTCTGGCCTCTACAACTTGAATAATTACCTGTCCGTCTGTTTCTGACGTCGGATTATAGTCAATCTTTACATCACTATAGTATTTAGTGTTTTGCATTTTTCTTAGTGTTTTTCTTATCAGCTCGGTATTAACCTGATCCCCCAACTCCATTTTGACATCGCGAAGGATAAGTTCTTTTGACATTTTCTCATTGCCCTCTACCACAATGTCGGCAATATATTGTTTCTGTCCTGATTCTACATAGACATTTAAGGTTTCCTTAGCACCATCATAATTTGAAAGTGAGTTCACCATGGCGTAGCCATTTTCACCAAATAGCTCTCTTAGACCTTGTAATCCTTTTCTTATTCTCTTGCCATTATAATTGCTGCCTTTTCGAAAATTAAAGGCCTCTTCTACAGCTTCTGTTTCAAAGTTTTGAGTTCCAAAAAAGATGATGTCCTTAAGTTGGTACTGTTTTCCCTCGGTGATATAGATATCAACCGTCACGAGACCCTTTTCAATTATTTTCCATTTATACTCTACTCTTGCGTCAGTCATACCATTGGCAAAATAGAGCTCTTCTACCAAAGGAAGATCATCATTAATGGTCTTTAGATTAAAAATGGGACGTGATTCAAAAAACCAATTGCGGGCCTCAGTTTTCATGGCCTTAATGACGTCACTTTTTGAGATTTGTCGATTTCCATGAACTCTAATTTGGTAAACTCTAGTTTGCTTTGAGCCCGGGATAACATCATAGCGAATCACCACATCTGTTGAGTCGTCTTCATCGTCGAGAACTTCAACTTTATGAGTAACTTGTACATTCGGATAACCGAATTTCATAAATTCGTCTTTCAGCATTTGAAGGTCGGTCTGAATATGCCGCCCATCCATAATTGAGCCCTTAAAAGTCGAAAGCTTGTCCCTCAAATTATCGGGATAGGCCAGGTCGTCGTCTTCGGAGATAATTCTTATGGCGGAAATTTTTCTAGACATTTGAAATTCATAGGTCAGGGTCACTGACTTATGATCA
The DNA here is from genome assembly GCA_018646195.1 of Halobacteriovoraceae bacterium. Lineage (GTDB taxonomy): Bacteria > Bdellovibrionota > Bacteriovoracia > Bacteriovoracales > Bacteriovoracaceae > JABGVH01. The sequence continues at coordinate 7,237 of JABGVH010000002.1, read as the reverse complement.
ATCGGATCAACTCTTGTCACGATACTTTGATATTCAGGGAACTTATTTTTTAAAACCTGGACATCCTCAAGCATCGCCTGTGGGTCAAGTATCACTTCTTCAATTTGTAATAACCCCAATTGATTAAAGCGACTCCTATCCATTACACGACCTAAGTCGTCGATAAAAACTAATTTTTCAATGCTTATAGTGGAAAGTTGGAACCCGTCTCTTTCGCCCTCTCCTTCGTCTGAAATGGCGTAGGTAATGATAAGGAATATGAAGATAATATGAAGCAGCTTATTCAGTAGCGTACTACTCAATAAGACCTTAATAAGACGTTCGAAACCGATCAACGTATTCAATGAGGGATCCTTTTAAAAGTTTTAACAAGGCTATATAGAGCAAAATACAGGCCAAGAGCTGAGGAATTTCCCTATAGAAATTAAAGAGTTAGATCATTCTTTAAAGGAAATTATTGGAATCACGTCACAGCTGTAAAATAGTTGGACATATTATGTATTAGATTTTGCTACTCAGAACCAGGCTCAAAAACATAACCGACAGAACGCTGGCTTATAAAGAATTTGGGGTCCTTTGGGTCTTCCTCAAAATATTTACGGAAACGAACGAGGAAATTATCTACAGTGCGAGTTGAGGTCTCTTGAGAGTAGCCCCAGCCAAATTCCAGCAGGTCTTTTCGAGAGAGGGGAATCTTTGGATTTCCTACAAAGAGTCTTAGGACTTTTACCTCTTGAGAGGTTAATTCAATACCTCCACTGGCGGTCTCCGCTTTAAGAAGGTCAAAAAATATTGTGTTGGCCCCAAATTGAAATTTTTCTAACTTGGTTCCCTCTAAAATTCCTCCTGGCGCCTTTTCGCTGTACCAAGATGATTGGGTTAATAAGCGGTCAACCCGCAAAAGGAATTCATCTAAATTGAAGGGCTTTGCAAGGTAATCATCCACCCCTTTCTTAAAGGCCTTAATTTTATCTTTGGCCTCATCTTTAGCTGAAAGAATAAGGATCGGAATTTTTTTATCTTCGCCTCTGATTTCTTGCAGTACTCCATAGCCATCGAGGGCCGGCATCATAATATCCAGTACGATAAGATCAGGGTTTTCACTACGCCAGGCCTTTAGTCCCTCAATACCATTGGCGGCATGTACAACTTGATGTCCCAATAGAGTGAGGTTTATTTTTAGGCCTTCGGCTATGTGTTTTTCGTCTTCCACAATTAGAATTTTTGTCATTTCAAATTCCTCTTGGGTAATTTAACAATAAAGGTACAGCCCATATCTTTGCCAGAGCTTTCAACCCTGATACTTCCAAGGTGAAGCTTCACAATATGATGAACAAAATACAGCCCCAAGCCGGATCCCTTGGCACTTTTCCCTACCTGGTAAAACTTACGAAAGACTTTCTTGAGTTCATTTTGTTCAAGCCCAACTCCATTGTCTTTGACCCTGATCACGACATTTTGGTTATCGGCCTTAAGATGGATCTGAATTTTTTTAGAAGTTGAATGATTATAGTAGAGGCCGTTGGTAATTAAATTAGACAATAACATCTCAAATAATTTTGGATCAAGCCAAACCCCATATTCGCCACTTTCACTGGAAAAGGAAATTTCGCTGCCGTCAAATAGGTCTTCACTATTTTCAATCCATTCTTTTGAAAATAGATCAAGTTGGGTGAGTAGCAATTCAGATTGGTATTGCTTTTCTTCCATTTTTGCCAAGTTTAAAATTTGGTTTACATTATCGCTCATACGATCAGTATCACGCCTCATATAATCGATAACTTTTAGACGGTCTACTTCGGCAAGGTCATGCCTTGCAAAGGTATCTATAAAGAGCCTTAAGCTGGCAATAGGTGTTTTTAATTCATGAGTAAAGCCACTAATAAAATTCTGCTGTAAGCGATAGAGTTGAATCATTTTTTGGTAGTAGACAAAAATTAAGGCCAGCCCGGCGATGATCAGGCCAACCAGGACAGACATAATCAGCACCATCACCCAAGTTTCTTTATCTAAGAAGCCACTGGCGTCCAGATTCCGGCTTTCAACAAATTTAGTAAAAGAGCGGTTAACCCCAATGTAGGAGGAAATGTAGAGATAGAGACTCGCTCCAAGTGCTATCAAAGAAAGTATAAATACAAATAGTGGATGGACGATCCAGCGATATTTCATCATGAGGGCCAGTATAGCCCAGGATGGTGTCGAAGATCAAAAATCAGAGATCAACAAAGAAATCTTTTGGCAGCCCGCCGTTATGATGCAATTTATCCATATTTTTAGAAGAAATACCGGCGCCTTTCAGGACATCCCCTTCGAGTTCGGCCAATTGTTGCATCAGAATGGTATTGCCTTCGACTCCAGTCAATTCTCCTACGTGGGTGATAACTCGCTTTCCTTCACGATTGCGACCAACTTGGATTATCAAATCAACTGCACTGGCAATTTGTCGCCTGACCACGTGGAAAGGAACATCAAAGCCGGATAATAGGTAGAGTGTTTCCATCCGTGAAAGGCACTCTGCTGGGGAACTTGCATGAATAGAGGCCATCGAACCATCGTGTCCGGTATTCATTGCCTGCAGTAAATCAAACAGCTCTCCACCCCTAATCTCTCCCACAATAATACGATCAGGTCGCATTCTTAGAGTGTTTTTAACTAGGTCCCTAATGTTTAATGATTTTTCTTTGTCTAAGCTGCTGCTACCTCCCCTGGCCTCAAGTCGGACAGAGTTTGGCATATTGATAGTGAGCTCTAAGGTATCCTCTATTGTGATGACTCGCTCCGCAGGAGAAAGCTCACCTAATAGAAGGTTCATAAAAGTCGTTTTACCTACTCCGGTACCACCAGAGACAATAATATTTAATCGCGCGCTAACCGCCGCCAGAAAAAACTCTACCCATTTGTCAGTCAATCCAAAAATGCCAGGAGAAGTTTCAAACTTTTTAATATCCTTGAGGTATTTTCGAATGGTAATTGCTGGGCAACCATTTGAGAATGGTTCGTTGATAATATTAACTCGGGAACCATCAGGTAAATTTCCGTCCAAGATGGGATTCTCAATGTCAAAGCGCTTTTTATTAAAAGTTGCCAGCTCAATGCTGAATTTCTGAATATCTGCTTTTGTTAAACTGACGTTTAATTGAATGAACTGTCCTGCTCTTTCAACAAAGACTGTTTTTGGATTGTTTATGACAATTTCAGTTATTCCCTTTTTTGTACCAAGGTCATTTATTAAGGCCCACACTGAATTTTCTTTTTGTTGTTCCATACTAAACCCTACGACTTGCTAAGAAGTCACTATCGTTTACTGAGCCGCCATAAGAAAGCATATTGGCCATCATTTCGTTGCGATCAGGTTCTTTCAAATCACTAATTATTTTATCAAATGGCACCAGTTCAACAAGCTTCTCTTTTAGTTCTTTCTGCCCAAGGTAACTTTCTAGGTGTTTTAGAAAAAGCAGTATCCAATCTATTTTTACAATTTTTGTTTTGGCCAATTTGAGAAGGTTAAAAATATCTTCGCCTATCAAGAGATTATCAAACTTTTTTTCTGAGTCATTTTGAGTTAAGTGAATTAAAGACATCTTTAAATAAAATGCCAATTGAAAGGCCCTAGAGTGGCCTTCGACGGTGAAGGGTGTCACCAAGGCCTCAAACTTTAGTAGTTCAGGAATTAAGTCACCAGTGTATTGGTGGGGAAAGTGGCCATTCCTTTGGCGTTCGAGAAAGGCCCACGCCAAACGGTTTCTTAGCCCGTGCCAGCCAATTGATTTAATCGCCTCTTCAAGGCCTAAGTTCTGCCCCAAGTCGGCCACCACCATTCGGACCAGCTGCTGGTGTCCCTTTTCTTCTTTAATAAACTCAACCAGATTATTATTGGACTGACCGCTACTATGCATATTGGCCCTTAGTAGAGTTGTAAAATAATCGGGTAAACGAATATATGGATAAGTTATTAATTTCACTTATTTCATTTTAAACTGTCTTGCGTTAAAGAGTTAGGTAGGCAAGCAGGTCCCCTTTGCTTCTCTTTATTGTTGTGCATTAAAATAAGACTATGAAATTACCCGTTTTTGAGGAGCTCGAGCTTGACCATTTTGATCTCCAATACCTTGTCCAAAAATTCAAAGACCACAAAGTGGGAGAGGCACCTTTTTATATAGACCTCAAATGCGAGGATCCAGTACGCACCCATGACTTTATCAGCTCGCTTCACAAAGCACTTTTGGCCCTGCGTATTGATCCTGAGTTTCCCTACCCTTTGATTATAATAAGCAAGGCTATTTCTCATTCTGAATTCCTACCGGTCATTCAATCTATAACTGAATTACCATCGCACTTTATTAATCAGACCAAGAGATTAAAACCAAAAGAACAGAGTCTTCTCAATAAGACCTATATTTTAAAAGATAAAATTCGCAATTTAGATATGCCGGTAATTAGAGAGCAGAAGGTCGCCAATGAAAAGCTCAACCGGGAACTTTTCGCTGTCACCTCCGAAGCCGCCTTTTATGAACAATTACTCTCCACTTTAAAATCCCGAGTAAAAGATGATCGTGTATGAATAAAAAAATAATTTCAGAAGATCAATTAAACGAATTAAAAGGTTTTGAAGATGTATTAGACCTCATCCTCGATGGTAAGTCTCTGCATACCCTCGATAAAAAGTCTCAAAAAAGTCACGATAATTATGATCTTTATAATTTTTTAGAGCAAGAAAGTGTCCGTCTCTTTTACATCGATTCCTTTTTTGGATCAAAACTTAAGAATATTGAGCGCTTTCCGCAAACAGAGCTACTTCTCGAAAAACAAAAGGGTAATAGGTCTCTTATGAAAGAAGAGCTAACAGAGATTCTCGGAAGAAAGGACTCTCCCCTCTTGAAACATCTTAAGGGGGCCTTTGAAAGTGCTTTTAAGGAATAGTCTTATTGTTTTAAGGTTGCCAAAATAATTGGACCGCCAACATGCTTGTACTCTTCAAAGGTCAAATTACTGTAGTCATAGCCAGTTAAGTGGTGCTCCAAAAGGAACTCTAGATAGGTGGAAAAATCTCTAATCTTTTCTAGACCAAATTCTTTTAAAAATAAGTCCAACTTATCCTGTTTTTTAATTGCCTTCCCATCCTGGGTGAGCACGATGCTTGTAAATTTTTTGAACTCATCTAAATCAAGTCCCATCTTGCTACTATACTTCTCGCCAATATTTCCCAGTAGGTAATTTGCGTAAGAATTTAAAAGTATCGTTTCTAAGTCAATTTCATCCACTTTGTAATTGAGGTAGTAGCTATCTTGTAAATGACCAGTAGATTTAAGTTTTTCGAAAACTTGATAGAATTTACTGGCAAATGGAATTAAGTCATTCAGTGAATTTGCTTTTTTAAGCGCCAACTCATAATCTTCAACTGTCTTAATCTCTCGAGGGGGCTCTTCAAACTTATCTGAAATAGTCGGTGGTAGGTCATAAATTTGATCGAGAAATTCGCCCCAGAAAGATCCGAGGAAGGCCTCTTGATTTTCTTCAAACTTAAATTCTTTTAAATTCTTCTTTAAATCCCGTCTAATTAATCCAATTAAAGTATTACCTATTTTATATATGTCTAAAAAATCAAACCTCTCGAAGAGTCCTTCTTCACTTTTCCAAACCACATCCCCATTTGCATAAAGTTTTTGTAGGTACGAGAAACCTAACGTGAGTAGACCTCTGGTATTATTTCCTATCCTGGTCATTGCCATCGGCCCATCTTTTATCGCCTGATTGGCAGAGATGGTGCCGTTTATTAAGCGAACAAAGCTAAATTGTAGGTACTGCAGGCGCTTTTCGGTTTGAACCTTTTCTAATTCCCCCGAAAAATTATCCATCTTCCCTTTGAAGGCCAAAATACTGGTTGAATGTAATCCCTGCTTAAGTCCTTCAGAATCAATATTAGCAGTGGCGTTGGTTTTCTTATTTATAAAATTCCCAAGTAGTTCTAAAGAAGGAATTACATTATCCATTTCTAGTGCATCGTAATAGTCGACAAAGCCAAAGTCGCGCATCCGGTCTTTTTTGCGCTGATACTGTTCCTCGCAAAGGCCCATATAAGAATCGACTGTTAATTTAAATAACATAGCGTAGGCATGCTCTACTCCTTTTTCGGAGTAAATGTCTTTTATCAGGCCACGAACCTCATGCATTAAATCCATATTGTCATCAAATTCAAAAAGCAAAAGGTGGTCGTCAGTTAAAAAATAATTATCATGATCTGGGTATTCCGGGTCCTCTTCATCAAAGGTCCAGATATTAAAGCGTCCCTTTAGAAATAGCCCGAATTCCTCACTATTAAAAAATTCACTACGGATGCTTTCATTCGGGCAAGTGGCGTAGGCCTTTACCCAGTATTGAAAAGTTTCAACATCGAGTTCATCTTTTTGCCATAGGTCCAAGTCTCTAAATGCTTGTCTCTGCTCTTTAGAGAACTTTTCTAATTGCAGTGCTGTTTTTTCTACCGGGAGCTTTTTGATCGCCAAATAAAGTGGTTGAATAGGGAAGCTAGATAAATCTGCCCCCTCTTCCACTAGCGTTTCCAACTGATCCAGGGAATTATAGACCTCAGACTCGCGAAGTATTCCTTCAATAAAGTTGTGAGTTAAGGGCGCCTTCTCATTGCTCATAGTGTTAAATTCCTCTGGGTTCGATAGCTTGATAGCATTAGAAGCTGCTGATTGTCATCAAAAGAGCTTTAACTGCGAATTTTCTCCACCACTATTACTGGTTTTTTCAAGGTAACTATGGAGATAGGTGACTTCTTCCTGCTGATTGAGGAGTTCTACTAAATCCTGCGGGTTACTTGCTGAAGGGGCCAACCACTGAGTAATTTGCGATTCTTTTAAAAACAAGGGGCAGCGATCGTGACCCTGTTCAGCGACTTCTGGTGCCGGGCCATCAGTAATCAAAGCAAATGAGCTAAAATGCTCTTTGCCGTTTCCAACCAACTTGGGACCTGACCAGCTGTCATAGAGGCAAGGTGCCCACATGACTTCCCTTTCTTTGGGGAAAAAATTGATCAATTGAGATTTACCCTCTGCATCCTTAACCCATTCAAAAAATGACTTAAAAGGAAAAATGCCATGACTCTTCCCCAGCAGCTGCTTCCAGGATTTTCGCTCCTGCAGAGAATCTTTACGGGCGTTATAGAGGTTAAACTTAGCAGGCACTTCCTCTAAACTGCCGGCAGGGCGCAGGCGGTAGCGCATAGGAGTTA
>JABGVH010000163.1 GCA_018646195.1 Halobacteriovoraceae bacterium | reverse complement strand
GAAATTAATTATAAATTTGACTCCCAAGTCCCTGCGCCAGGCCTGTATTTTCAAGTGGCTCCAACAAGGTGAAAAAGAAGGGACAATAAAAGAATGGATGGGAGTTGCGCCTTCTTATAGTTTAAAACTATATAAGGAACATGCCGCTCAACATCTTTATAGAGATGACTTCTTAGAAGAGCTTTATAAGCATCACAACTCTAAAAAATCCCTCCCTAAATCGTTCTAGGAATTTATGAAATTTTTCTTTCTTATACTCATTACCTTTTTTTTGAATTCTTGTAGCCTAATTATTCGTCCCGTTGCTGGAAATTTTTCGAAAGATCCTAGTAAAATGAAAAAAGAGATGAGCCTTCCCGCCTTAAAAATGGTTGATCAGGCCTTTGCCGGCATCAATTTGAAATGCCTGCAAGATATTCACGTCCATGCGGTTGGTATGGGTAAGGGAGGAACAGGCGCTTGGGTAAACCCTGAAATGAAGTCAATGCTCCACCCTAAGAAATACATGCAATTCAAGGCCTATATGAGCGCCTCTGGAATCAAAAATGAAGAAAGGGCCGACCAGGAATACCTAGAACGGTTATTAAAATTACTTAATAGTGAAAATCGCTATGGCAAAATAAACCTGCTGGCCTTCGACTACAATCATAATAAAAATGGAACAATTAATAAGAAACATTCCACTTTTTATATTCCCAATGAATACGTCTATAAGATTTCACAAAAATTTCCAAAGCTAGTTAACCCTGTCATTTCAGTTCATCCTGACCGCAAAGATGCCATTAAGGAATTAACCAAGTACGGTGAAAAAGGAGTCAAGCTAATCAAGTGGTTGCCAAATGCCATGAGAATTAATCCAGCTGACCCTGACTACCGAGAATATTACGAAACAGTTAAGAAATATGACATGGCGATCCTCTCTCATACTGGCCACGAAAAAGCTGTGGATGGAGAAGAGTATCAAAAATTGGCCAATCCTCTCAGATTCAAACTGCCTCTTGATATGGGTGTTAAAATAATAATGGCACATGTCGCTTCGCTCGGAAAGTGCCAGGACATAGACGGTGCTCCCGAGGATCAGAAACCGTGTTTTGATTATTTCTGGAGACTTTTTAATAATCCCAAATACAACAAAAACCTCTTTGCGGAACTCTCAGGAGTTACAATCTACACTAGAGTTGGTGCACCTATTACAAAACTTCTCGAACATCCAGAGTTGCATCACCGTGTGGTCAATGGCTCTGACTATCCCCTACCCGCGATTAATATTCTCTATCGCACCAGTCAATTTGAGAAGCTAAGCTATATTACTAAAAAAGAAAGAAAACTTTTGAATGAAATATATGACTTTAATCCCTTGCTCTTTGACTTTGTGCTGAAGAGAAACCTTAAACATCCAAGCACTAAGCAAAAGTTTCAGGCGGCGGCGTTTGAATTACCTGCCAGTCTAGGTTGTAAACAAATCTAAGTAATCAGGCCCCAAGACCAAGAAATGTGGATTTAATAGGCTTTCCTTATTATAAGAAAACCTTTTCTTTGAATCCATAAAGAGCACTTGCCCTCCACTTTCTTCAACTATACATTGAGCGGCTGCGGTATCCCACTCACTGGTAGGTCCAAGGCGGGGATAAACTTCGGCACTGCCCTCGGCCACCATACAGAACTTGAGAGAGCTTCCTATAGAGACAGACTCTATCTCTTTACCGCTTCCCTGCATTTTAACTATAAATTCTTGAGTTTCCGGATTCAAATGAGACTTACTTTTTACAACCCTAAGCTTTTTTGGATCGGCAGTTTCACAGGGAAGTTTTTCTTTAACTCCCTCTTTAACTCGATAGGCCCCTTCACCCTTCGTGGCAAAATAGAGAATATCTTCAACTGGCCAATAGATGACTCCCAAAATGGGAAAGTTATCTTCAATCAGTGCGATATTTATAGTGAACTGACCAGACTTACTTATGAAGCCTTTGGTTCCATCAATTGGGTCAATACAGAAATACCGCTTCCATTCCTTACGTATTGAAAATTCTTGCTGTTCGGACTCTTCTGATAAAATAGGAATATCACTAAAGTGTTCTCCCAGCCTTTTAATGATTATGTCATTTGCCATTAAATCAGCTTCTGTAACAGGAGACTGATCTTGCTTAATTTCAATTTTGTACTCTCCAAAATAGGTTGGGAGTATTTCTTTACCTGCCTCAATAGCGGCTGCTATTACTAGCTCTAATTTTTGTTGATTCATGGGACCAGGCCTCTAGAACAAGTAACCTAGCGACGAGAAGATAGTGTCATTGGTTCTATAAGGATTCCAAAAAGAATTGGACTTAGGTGAATCTAATACCTCAATTCCGAGTTTAACTGTAGCGTGTTTTGTCACTCTATAGGCCAGCACAGATTGGAATAGAGAATCTCTTAATTGAATATCAAACCTTTCTTTAAAGGCCAGTCTGAAGTTTTCCGTAATGTCGTAACCAATCGATATGCCTACTGCCCTTCTCCACATTGATTTTTTTGAAAATGCTAGTGAGGCGTCTTCCTTTCCTTCCACAAGGTGGAGGTAATTCACAGACACATCAAAGGTATCGTAGTCCCAATTAGCCGAAGTATGGGCATAAACCTCTTTATAATAGGTAGGCTTGATTTCTAATGCCTGAAACTCCGGAGACTCAGTTTCACCAACTCTTGGGTGAACCACATCCCAACCCGTTTTGACGGTTAGCTTGCCACTTTTAACCTCTGATCCCATTCCCCACATTAAGTGATGATTCACAAAAGGCTTGGCCTTGACTACTGCTCTATCTTTAACAGGATCGTAAATTCCAGAGGCCACTACTCGTATTTGATTCTCAGGTTTATAAGTTCCATAGGCCCAAACTTTTACCCCAAAAACCTTGCGGCCAATTTTGGCGCCTATACTTTCTTGTAAAAGTAGCTTTTGATACTCAGGAGTTTGTAATTCATATTCAATTGGCACTCTCTGACCATTAAAAGAGATTTCTTTATAAGGAAGAGACGACCACTCATTTACTCCCTTAAGTTCGCCATCAACGACTTTATAGCCTGGATTTATTTGAGGAATGTGAAGGGCAGAGGCAAAAAATGAAAAGTCCCATGCCCCTACGCGGCGATCAAAATGAGCCGCCATAATTCCTTCCTCTTTTTCTTCCATAAGAGAAAAGCCTCTATTTGCGTTTAAATTGCCAAGATTCCAGAATTTTTGGTTAGGGCTCCAGGTCAGGAGCTTTCGGCCAATTGTAATCGAAGTATTTCCGCGATTTCTTTGTATGTAGGCCTCAGGTATTGAACCCATGAAGCCGCCGCCTTTACCGGTGTAAAAGCGACCCTGGCCTTCATAATAGAGGTCCCATCGGGCAATTCTCTCTTTATCGGCCTGGCCTTCGATCTCAATAAAATTACTGCCTACTTCAGCATATTGCGGAGTATTGATCCGTTCTAGGTACTGATACGTCAAACCACCTCTTGCAAAAGCACCAGCTGGCGCAGCGAAGACGAAAGTTCCCAGTAAAATTGATAAAATCCCTTTTTTAATCATGTCCAATATCATATCTTACTTTTACCAAGATTACTTATGATAGGAAATATCTCCCGCGCTAATGAATAGAGGGAGTTATCTCAAACTAATTTACTCAGTAGGGGCAAATTCGCCCTGGCGCATCGTGTTAATGCGCTGAATCAGGTACAATTAGGGAAAGCCTATTCATAAGGAAGTGAGTTTTTATGGCCAAGTACATTCTTGTTCGTCTTAGTATAATTTCATTATTATTTTTGAGCTCTTTTTCTTGTGGAGTTAAAGACGAAGTTAATCCAGACCTTGAAGTCTTTGATATTGAAGAAGCTGGCGCAGGGCCAAATTGTAAATTCGACACCGCAAAGCTTGCCAAAATTCTGGAAGAAGATATCCATGGTGAAATTAAATGCCTTGAAGCAAACCTCGATAATTTTGTAAAGTTTGTCCGTCGCGAAAATCCAAATTATATTTCTTTGTCTGAACTTAAAAGTTTTATCCAAAGATTTTTTCCTGAAAATGCTGACAAAGTTCACAAGCTACTCGGATTTGTCTTTAAACTAAATACCCTGCTGCTTAAAGATCCCCATGAAAGTATTTCTCTCGCTAACTTACCGCTACTTTTTGAGTTATTTCAAATCGTCAACATAGAGGGCCAGAAGCTAAGCAAAGAATTAAAAGAATTTAATAAGAACACTTATTGGGAAAACCGAAATACCATGTTTGCTGCTGCCAGTGCCTTGGGAACTAAAGGGCTTGATGTCACTAAACGAAGAAAAGATAATGAAACTTCAACTCTCGATATTCCAGACTTCTTAGAAAAAATAAAAGACCTACTAGAACTTACCGACGAACAATTTAATATAGACCTTATTAAGGATTACCTCTTTGCTAAAAAACTAATTCTAGGTGGCGATAAGAACATTCTTACTTCCTCTCAATTTACCGGGCTGCTCGAGAAGGCGCCCTCCCTCTTGATAACAGGACTTGATGCCATAAGTATCAGCACCAAAGAATTTAAAACCAAAGAGACGGAATGGTTTTTCTATTTTGACCTAGTTAATGATTTAAGAAGTTTCTTTTTTATTCAGCCCGATAGTGATGTTATTGTTGAACAAGATAATTTACTAAGAATTGCTGAAAAGCTACTCGACAATAAATACGATATTGTTAAACAAATGGGCAGTTCAATCAAAAAAGTCAAACCCAAGCTAATTGGTGGTGATAAACAATTCTATTCTTATAAAGACGCCAAGGCGCTTATAGGCCTGGCCCAAGATTTTTTCGGCGCACAGTACTTTAACGATATTACCTATTCTCACTTTAAAAGAGTACTAGACTCCCCTCTTCCAATTATTAACCTGAGAAACCCAAATCTTCCCGAATATCAATTATTCAGTAAATCCCAAATTAAATACCTTTGGAATGAATTTAGATTTGTCACTGAACACTACCGTTACTTTAGTGACTCGGCCGGTTTTATAAACTTTCATAATACCTACAAGAGAACCAGGAAAGGATACTCCCAAAACACCACGCTTAGGTGGGCATTTAAAAAACTCATCCATGCCTATGGTAGCTTTAGAGGCGAGCGTAGAAAGGAAGTCTCAATTGATGAAATGAGAGTTCTTCTCTATGACATCAAAGGCATCCTCAAAGAGCCAAACCTAAATTTT
>JABGVH010000037.1 GCA_018646195.1 Halobacteriovoraceae bacterium | reverse complement strand
GTAGTAAAGATCAAGAGGGGGCGGAACAGCAATCGGCCATTTTTAAAAAATTCCCGAGATTGGCCCTTCTTATGGTGCGGATTCTTCGCCACCCCAAAGCGCTACTTGGAATGCTGGGAATCTTAGAACGCCCGCGTATCTATTTTTTCGGCGGCTGTATGCTGGCGACTATGATTATGGGCTGGATTTGGAAGCGCCAAATGGCCAAAAAGAATCCTGGCGCCGCCCGTGGTTTTTCCAATTTCTTTATCCGCCTGTCCGGCATGATGGGACTGCGTCTGGTCTTATTCTTGGCCTTCTTCTACAAAGAAGCGGCACCGGTGCTGTCGATCCTCAAGAAAACCTTTCTTTAAATAGCCGAGCATAAAAGACTGGTGAATCCGTTCATTCAAACTCATGAATATTTAGCAAGTTCCGAAAAGAAGGCATGACACTTTTTGAATGCCAAAACTATAAAGAATTTGTGCTGGATTGGATCCAGCGCCGGCCTAAGAAAGGCCATGGCCAATTCCTCAAAATTTCCCAGTACCTTGGGGTTCACTCCTCGATGATCAGCCACATCTTCAAAGGGGATAAAGAAGTCAGCTTAGAGCATGCTGTACTACTGGCGGATTTTTTTGGGCTGAGTGAGTTTGAAACCCAGTACTTTGTCACCTTGGTTCAGTTCAGCCGCGCAGGTAGTCAGACCCTCAAAGACTTGTACCTAAAGCAAATAGTAGCGCTTCGAAAAGATTCTAAGAAAATTGAAAAGAGAGTGATCAAAGACAAGAGCATGAACGATGGCGAGAAGGCGCGTTTTTATTCCAGCTGGCAGTACAGTGCTGTGCGCTTGGCGACCTCGCTGGATCAGATCAAACAAATAGAAGACCTTTCACAGTATTTTCAAATCGAGCACCATAAGCTCAACCAAATACTGCAGTTCCTACTCAGCACCGGACTCTGTGTCGAAAAGAAAGGCCAGCTTGAAATGGGGCCCTCGCTAACTCATATCGGAGGCGACTCGCCGATGATCAACACCCACCATACCAATTGGCGCAAGAAGGCCTTTGAGGCCTATGAGAGCTCAGAGCAAGAAAACCTATTCTACACGCTACCAATGTCAGTTGGAGTAGAAGAGAGCGCAGTTATGCGAGAGATGACGATGGATTTTATCCAAAGAATGGTAAAAGTCCTAAGACCTTCCAAAGAAGAAAAACTAATGTGCCTGGGAATTGATTTTTTTAATTTTCGTTAAAAGCTTCCATCTGCTGGGTATGTGCCTTGGCCGCCAAACTGAGAATAGTAATATTGACCTTCTCTCTAAATTCTCCCTCTGAAGAGCGAGAAAGCTCCTCCAAGAAAGGAATAACGGTAGTGTCTGAAACCTGACCTAGAGTTTCAAGTGCCCCCAATTGAACTCGGACATTCTGACTTTCGAGGGCCTCGGAAATATACTCATCTAAATCCTTATGATCGGTCTGGCCCATCGCCATTAGGGCATTGGCGACAACCTCTGGATTGCTATCTTCCACCGCAGTCAGTAGCACTTCGTCGGCGGCCAGGGGATCGATTTCCTTTAAACTAATTGCCGCCTGTACCGCTAAGTCAGAATTAGATTTCCAAACTAGTTCGGCAATAGAGGCGATCGCTCGCCGGCTCTTCATTCGCGCCAGGGCGATTAAGGCGTTCCGCTGCTCTTCGCTGTCCTCATTATAAAGACTGCTTAGGTAATAATCCTCGTCGCGCTCGTTTTCAGGAGTGCTTTGGATTACTAGATTTTTTTTCACTGCGGGCGCCACTTTTTCAAGCTCCTCAGAGTCCTGACTGTTTATCCCACCCAGCTTTTTTAAGGCGAGATTTAAAGAAGTTATTTCAGAAGAGTTCCAGTCCTTGCGTTCTAGGCGCTCACTATAAGTTGAGACCGGGCGGTACTTTATAAAGTTAAGAGGAGGCTCCCCATCCACAGATTGGGTACTAAGGTAGTAGACATGGCAGCCTAATAAGACAAAAGAAATGGCGATTAGAGCGCGCATCAATCCAACGCCGGAACGCAACCAAAGCGCTTGTCTGGAGGTCTAATAACCGTCGGAATTCCAGTTGCCGACTGCGAGTCGGCGTTGAGATTCTCTGGCGCCCGCACGGTGTAGATCTTCTGGGTCGACTTGCGAACCAATGGATCATCGGTATCAGCAGGCCAGTAAAAGTGAATGGTTTTTGAACCAGAGGTAATTTCATCTGGTATAAAGAGCTGGTTATTTTCTGAATAGAACCAAATCTTTTCTAATAAGTTTTCACGAATAATTAAAATATCGTCGGGAGCGGTGACCACTGTACCGGTATCATCCGTCAAACGAACGGGCTCGCGAACTGCCAAGTAGATACCCTCAGTATCAACCCCCACAAGCTCCTTCAAAACCTTGAACAGATTATCGTTACCATTATAATCCGACTGAGTAGGGCAGAAACCACGACCTGTCAGGCCATTGATAAAAGGCTGCATAAACATCCCGACCGTCGGCGGAGTGGTATCCGAAGAGGGGCGGTTGGGCCATTGAAAGATATTAAAGAGATTAATCTCACGGGTATCATTAAAATCGTTGAGCAATTTATCCTGAATACTCTTATTAACATCCGAACTGCCATCTCCATCCTGATCGGCAAAGCGCAAGTCGGAAATATCCCAGACACTGAAATGCTGAGGCACCAACTCGAGTCTTGGAAAGAGCGGGCTGTCGTCACCGGGATTGAGATTGGTATCGTGGCAAATTAAAAAAGGATTGCCCGGAGGCTGCGCCGGCGGATCATTATTAGTCGGGAAGTAAAAATGTAAGCGAGCGGCATTATCAAAAATATTACCAGTCGGCTCTTGGGTCCCCGCACGAGTTAAACAAGTGTACTGAGAGGCCGGCATAATTTTTAAAGGCCCGGTGGGAACTTGAGAAGTGTCGACCGGATCGATTCGGTAAATTTGAAAGGCCGAAGACTGTGCCGCTGAACCGGATTGGAATTCCACAACCCGCACTACTAGTGGCGTCTTCTTGGGAATGGAAGCGATATTGGCGGTGAAAACATTACTGCCGGCGTTGACGGTAATTGGAGTGGTCACCGTTCCGGCGCCATCAAAATATTCCAGACGACAGGCGGGGGATTTGAAGTCACTATTTGTGATCTCCTTATTACACCAATTATCCAGGTTTCCGAGATCGGAATTAAACAGAGAATTTTCGCCCAGTTTAACTGAACCGTGGAGAGTCGGGCTCTCGTCATTTTGGCCGGCACAGAAAGCGTCGCAATTATTTAAAATGATCGCCTTATTGCCTTCGCAGGCACAGAAATCCTTATTAACTGTAATATCAGAAGGCCTAAGTACTCCCGAACCTTCCAAACAGACCCGGGCGGCGCTATCAATATCCGCCAAAATAGACGCCTTCAGCACGTCCCCTAAACTATCATCGCCATTAACTTGATCGACGGCGTCGCTGACCTCTTGAACGGTTCCTTCGCGGGTTCCGGTAGGGCAGGCATCCAAACAGGTCTGGTCGTTGGGGCGATAAAATGCGGTACAGGGGCCAGTGGCGGTTTCGCCACCGAGGGTGAAGTCCTTGATCGATGCCCGGCCAGATTTGCCTCCGCCATCGACACAGCTGGAAATAGACGCCAAAAGTGACATCAGCAACAAGCTTAAAATTACGTTTCTACGTCCTTTAAACACTTTCTACCTCACAACTTGATCGACCATTTCGAAGGGCCTCTTTAGGACATTTTAATGAATCCCAGGGATGCGCTGCCAAAAACAAAGAAAAGTTAAGTATTTCGGGTACTTATTTTATATAAAGACCTCTTTACAGCTTGAAAATCGCCCTTAGAAATGGTCAAATTTATGAAGAAAAGACAATAAATCAAGGGGCTTAAAATAAACCTCAAGAAAATCCAGGACTTGTCGAAAAGTAGGTCACAACACATCAATATTAGGTAAGTGATTTAAGGAGCAAAATATGACAAAGGCCGATCTTGTAACTGCACTCGAAAAGCAGGCCAATCTGACTCATAAGCAGGCGGAAACTATCGTGAACATCTGCTTTGATAGCATGATCAAATCTCTCTACGAAGACGAGCGGATTGAAATCAGGGGTTTTGGCTCTTTTGCTAATCGAAACTACAAGGCCTATGAAGGTCGCAATCCGAAGACTGGAAAAGTCGTCAAAGTTCCACCAAAGAAAGTGCCTTTTTTCAAAGTGGGCAAGGAACTGAAAGAAATGGTGGATGCTGGTAAGGACAAGTACGTCATTCGCGAAGCGTAAAAACAAAAAAACAACAAAGCAAAATACCGGGCCAGGCTTCACAGTCTGGCCTTTTTTTATCCATTCCTTAACAACTCACTACAACGGTGCTATCTTTTTGCCACAAGAAAATCCATCGGGGAGACGTGCCTGAGTGGTCCAAAGGAACGGTTTGCAAAACCGTACAATCGCCGGTTCAAATCCGGCCGTCTCCTCCATTCGATTGACATTAAAACCACCAAAAACTTTTAGAAAAAAAACCTCTTAAGCTAATTACTTAAGTTTACTAACCTTTGGTTTCAATCAGTTGCGGTTTTTACCTGCATTTAGTTTTTGCTCTCTCTGCCTCGCATATCCCAGGGCCGCCGCCCATTGGCTTGTTTT
>JABGVH010000003.1 GCA_018646195.1 Halobacteriovoraceae bacterium | reverse complement strand
GGACCCAATTTTCTTTATCTTTATCGCAAGAGACTTCGGCTACTTTGACGGAGCTGAGTCCGATATCAATTCCGACGACGCTACCGCCACTTACGCTGAGGGCATCTTTAATCCCGCTCACTATATTGGAAATTGCATTACCGGCCAAAGGCTACCTCTTGGGACACTGTTTCAAGCTTAATTATACCTGTAAGGAAAACCTAATTTCAAGCAACTAATGCACTTCTGAAAGCTTCAAAAAGTGAAGGCCCTTCCAAGTAGTTTAGCTGCCTCCAGAAAAGTTTGGGGATAGAAAATTTGAACAAAGGCGACAATCAAAATTGAAGGACCAAAAGGCAGCGGCTTATTCTTATCCATTTTATTAAAAATGATAAATCCAAATCCTAAAATCGATCCGACAAAGCTGCTGAAAAAAATATTTTGTAAAATGCCTACTGGTCCTAGGTAAATTCCCAGCGCGCCATAAAGCTTTATGTCCCCCGCCCCAAGGCCCTCTCGGCCCTTTAGTAGATAGTAGCCCCAAGCGACTGCCAGTGGAAAAAGAAAGCCCACCGCCCCGCCAATGGCCCAATGAGTCCAAGGCTTGGCCAAGCAGGAATACATCAAAAATACCAATGCTAGGTAAAGAGTCAGCCCATTGGGGAGTATCTGGTGCTGAAAATCTATAACGAAATGTGTTATAAATACGCAGAAAACTGAAAAAAAGAAGGTGAAGCTCAAAATTGCCCCAAAAGAAAAATCAGCGGGAAAAGTAAAAAAGGCAAAGAGCCCGACTAATAATTCAACACTGGGATAGATGAGAGAAATCTTATTTTTACAGCTAAAGCAGCGACCCCTCAAAAGCACAAAAGCTAAAATCGGAATATTTTGATACCAAGGTATTAATGTCTGGCAGCTCGGGCAACGTGAGCGGGGGAGTGTGAATGAAATATCTCGAGGCAAGCGATAAATTAGTACATTGAGAAAGCTTCCAATCATGCTTCCAAAAACCAAGGCCATCCCACGGTAGAAAATGAGAATCTCAGAATCCATCCAAAAGACTCCTAATCAAGATTTTTATGTTTAAAAATATAAGAAGCTATAATCACCAATAAACTAAAATAAAAGAAACCATATCCAAGACTACTTATTAACAGTTTTGAATCGAGAGCTTGTTGATAAATCACGAAATTCTTAATATTGAGTTTCGAAAAATCTGGAAAAATAAAGGCGTATGTATTTAACAAGGAACCAATTCCGGGTCTCATTTTGACAAAACTTGTTCCTAGTGCCGGAGCGATGGCATGGCTGCCAACATAAATTGTAATAGAAAAAATTACAGTAATTATAGTATTAGAAATTAGCGATAAAAGTATTACTACTACCAGCATAATACCAGCTTCTAAAAACATGAAAAAGAGAGTCCAAACCAAAAGAGAAGAGAAAGTCCCTCCTAGTAAAATATAATAAAAGCAGCTAAGACAACCCAAAATAGCAATATTAATTAAAAATATTCCACTCATTCCTAATATTCTTCCCAGCAGAAAAGAAAATCTCGAAACAGGTCGTGAAAGAATCATGTAAACAGTTCTGCTCTCAATTTCTTGAGAAATAAGGGTCACCCCCATGAATATGGAAATCCCTAAAATTGAAAGATTGGTTAAACCCAATCCAAAATCAATCGCCACTCGTTCAGGGGTGCCATAGGTGAACTCAGAAGCAATATAGGTGATTAAGGAAAGAATAAAACCCAAAATCAAAACATTAAACAGAATCCTGCTCTTATAGAGTTCCAAAAATGTATAACGTCCTACAATTAGTGTATTGCGAATTTTTAACTCCTAATATTATAAACAATTTCTTCAAGGGTAGGTTTTAAGTAGGAGAGCCCGCTAATGCTTCCTCCACATTTAATTATTTCGTTTATCAGTTTCTCTTTATTTTCAGGTGTCACTTCCATTACTGTTTGACCATCTGGAAGTTTTTCACTCGAAAATGCTAAATCCACTGACCCTTGATAGTCAGTTGTTAGCAAGTAATTGGGTTTTATATGCTCTTGAATTATATTCGAAATAGAGCCTTCAAAAAGTAGTTTTCCACCCTCTAGGACAACTACGCTTTGACAAATTTCTTCGACGTCAGAAACAATATGACTGCTGAAAAAAATAGTCTTGCCTTGTGCATGTAAACTCTTGAGAACATCCTTAAGCTCTTTCCTGCCTCGAGGATCAAGACCTGATAACGGCTCATCAAGAATTATAATTTTTGGATCGTGTAAGAGAGCGCTGGCAAACCCTAGTCGCTGCAACATACCTTTGGAATAACCTCGCACCTTCCGATCAAGGGCATGATCTACTGAAAATACTTTGGCCCACTTATTTATTTGCTGAGCCAATTCCGCTCCCACTACATTATTTAACTGACCCATATAACTAAGAAAATCTCTTCCCGATAAATGGGGATAAAAATAGGGACGCTCAGGTAGGTATCCTAGGTTACTAAAAATTTCTCTTTGATTTTTTCCAAGGGAAGGGTCGAATTGCACTGAACCAGCATCTGACTTTATAAAACCCATTATAATTTTTAATAAGGTAGTTTTACCAGCTCCATTGGCACCCAAAAATCCGACGATTTCACCGGGTCTTACTTTAAAAGAGACCGAGTCGAGGGCAGCAAATCTCTTTGACCAGAAATCCACTTGAAAGGTTTTGCTAATATTTTGAATTTCAAACATATCTACGTTATTATAGGGTTGATATAAAGAATACTATAAATGTGGCCAATGGAAAATGTAAAAAAATCAATTTTAAGCCATGGTTTGTTCATAACAATCATCTTAATATCCCTCTTTGGTATTAATTCTCTTAAGAAAAGCGTCAAATACCCAGTCCTTGAAATTCCACTCCAGGACTCTACCTTTAATATACAAAGGGAAAGCTTGCTGATTATGAGTGCAGGCTTTCAGCGAATGATTTCCAGTTGGATGTATTTCTACACCCTTTTAACTGCCGACGAAAAACACTATAAAGGTGAGGCCTATCGATCCTGGCTCTTTCAAAGATTCCTCAATATTGTCAGTCTCGACCCCAAATTTTACGAGGGATACCTCTATGGTGGTCTCTACCTTTCTATCATTAAAAACGACCCCCTCGCAGCTGAGATCATTTATGATAAAGGAATCGAAGCGTATCCCGAAGACTTAAGGCTTGTTTATAATGCTGGCTTCAATGCTTACTACGAGCTTGGAGACCATCAAAAAGGTATTCGTATTTTTAAAAGCATTGCCAAGCTCCCTGGGGTGCATAAGAAACTTCCGTTACTTGGTTCCACTTTATCAAAAATGGCCTCCAGTAGCGGCAATTTAGAAGGGGCTTATCTTATTGTTAAAAATGCTTACGCTATGGAAACAGTTGAGAAATTCAAAATGCGCTACCGAGTTCAACTATATGCCCTAAAGGCCGAATTGGATTTAAAATGCCTCAACAGTAGTGACGCTAAAGATTGCTCGTTGCGCGATCAGAATGGTGAGAGCTATCTAAGAAATTCCAGCGGTAGCTATTACGCGAAGACGGCTTGGAAACCTCACCGAATTAATATTCCAAAACATATCCAAAAACGCCGGGCTGAGCAGAAGCGGCTGCAAGAAAAGCGAAAAAAAAACGGTGACTAGCACCGTTTTTTCCATTCATTAATTTATTTAAATTTAGTAACCATCATTGTCCTGTTGAAGGACTTTATTTTCATCAATCCACCACATGTCGGCAACGTTGATAGAAGAAACAAAGTCAGCAGAGACATAACCAATGGCCCCAGCAACAAATTCGTCACCGATATTAGTCACACCTACAGTCGATTGAACTCCACCAGCAGCCACATGTTTTGAGGCGATTGTTTTACTGATAGTCCCAACAACAGCAATATTGGCAACTGTCGCGGTCACGTTACCCACTTTCTTAAAGGCGGGAAATCCAAATCCAGTAGTGGCACAAACACCACCGTTGGCCACCACGTTAGGTCCGGTTACAGCGTTATTGACGCTAAACCCAACCGCATAGTAGTTCCCTTGAGTAGGACCCACATAACCGGCATCAGGTAGGCAAGTTGCGAAGGAATCGTAATCACCTTGCATCGCCGTTTCTGCGGAATAAATCGAGGCCAACTGAAGCTTAGCTTCTGAAGTTTTCGACTTCGCCTGGTACTTTTTAAAGTTTGGAATGGCAACTGCTGAGAGGATCCCGATAATGGCCACAACCACCATCAGCTCCACAAGGGTGAACCCTTGTTCCTTTAAAAATTTCATCTTCATACTCCCTGTAATGACCAAATTGAGATGGCCGCTCACCCACCAGAAATAGCTTTAGAGTATTTCCTCTGGGCCAAGTTCAGAAATAAGCTACCCGCTCGCTTTCAAAAGAGGCATTAAGAGCCTTTTTCTCCAGTCAAACAATTCACTTAAATCTACCTCATAATTATAACACCTTTCTTAAATCTCTCTTTTACAAGTACTCGATATTCCACCCAAAATATGTATTTTTCAAATAATTCCCTTTTATTACAAACACTTATGAATCTTCGCCACCGGCAGCCATAAACATCGGAAGGTACATAGCGACTAGGATTGTGGCAATAATTCCCCCTAAAACGACAATAATTAGAGGCTCAATAAGTTTTGTCATCTCTCCCACTAGGGTGGTGACCTCTTCTTCAAAAACGTCAGCCACCTTCTCGAGCATAGTATCCACCGCCCCAGTCTGCTCTCCCACTTTGATCATTTGGGCCACCATATCGGGAAAGTATTCAATTTTAAGCAGCGGCTCAGTCAGTGTTTTACCTTCCACCACTTTTTTCTTCACCTCTTCGAGGTCTTTAGTGATCACCCCATTATCAATGGTGTCGATACAAATATCTAAGGCATCAACTAGAGAAACTCCAGAAGAGAGCATGGTCGAGAGGGTTCTTGAAAAGGAGGCCAAGTTACCCTTAATGACAATTCCACCGAAGATCGGCATTTTCATTATAAAGCGATCAAAAATGAATTTTCCAGTGGGCGTCCTTATATAGCTTCCAAGTAGAGAGCCCAGAACTAAAAGAATGGGGATACCTACCAGGGAATATTTCCCCAGGAAATCAGATGTATCGATTACCAATTGGGTAATTGCCGGAATGGCCTGACCAGTATCGGTCAGCATCGAGACAAACTGCGGAACAACAAAAACCATCATCATCCAGATCACCCCAGCTCCCACCAAAGTGACGATGAAAGGATAAGTCATGGCGCCCTTAATTTGAGCCTTAGTTTTTTCTTGTTTTTCGAGGTGGATTGTTAGCTTATCTAAAATGGTGTCCAGAATACCACCGGCCTCACCGGCCTTAACTAAGCTGCAATAGAGCTTATCGAAACCCTTCTGTTTATTCATGGCCTCAGAAATTGTTTTACCTTCACCCACATCCACAGCAATATTTTTCACGGTTCTTTTGAGGGCAGGATTTTTCTCATTCTTGAATAGAATTTCAAGGGCTGAAATAATCGGTACCCCTGCATTGATCATAATCGCTAATTGTTTGGTGAAGTTGAGCAGTTCTTTTTGACCAAAGGCTTTTGCCAAACCTTTGTCGACCATCCACTCCCCAATATCGAATTCCATAATCGAAGGGGGGCTAATTTTTTTAGGACGTATTCCTTTACCTCGAAGAACACGCCGGGCTTCTCTTTCAGAACTGGCCTGAATCGCGCCTTCGCATCGCTTACCTGTTTTATCGAGACCTTGATATCGCCAATTACCCATAGCTTAATTATAACCCTTTTCCCTTGATTCCCAACTGTTTTGCAATCTCTTCGGGAACCGGGGAATAACTAATTGCAGTATCAGCGTCGATCAAGCCAGAGTCCACATGTCTTTTCAATGACTGATTCATCGTTACCATTCCAGTCTTATCCTGACCAATTTGCATCTGAGAATAGAGTTGGTGAATTTTATCTTCACGAATAAGATTTCTAATACCCGGTGTAGGAATCAAAATTTCCATCGCTAGCACCCGACCCGGTTCAAAACTTTTTGGTATTAGCTGCTGCGCTACTACACCTTGGAGCACAAAGGATAGTAGGGTTCGAACCTGGTCCTGTTGATCAGAAGAGAAAACGTTAATAATTCGATTTATCGTCTGAACTGCAGAGTTGGTGTGAAGGGTTCCAAAAACCAAATGCCCGGTTTCCGCTACGGTTAATGCCGATTCAATGGTCTCAACATCCCGAAGCTCACCAACCAGCACAATATCCGGGTCCTGCCGCAAGAGACTTCTCATAGCGTTTTCAAAAGAGAGAGTATCTGACCCCACTTCTCTTTGATTGACGATACAATTTTTATGCGGATGAACAAACTCCACCGGGTCTTCAAGAGTGATGATATGACCTGGTTCATTTTCATTGAGTCTGTCTATCAAGGAAGCCAGGGTGGTCGATTTTCCTGAACCGGTTGGTCCCGTCACTAGAATGAGTCCATTGGTTACATCCGTCATTTCAAGTAAGACGTTCGGTAAGTTTAGAGATTTAAAGTCTGGAATAATACTAGGAATAACTCGAAAAACAGCTGCTACGGCGCCCTTTGAAAAAAAGACATTTGCCCTAAATCGCGCCAATCCTTTAATTCCAAAAGAAAAATCCAGCTCTAAGTTTTTTTCAACCTCGTTTTTTTGCTCTTCCGTCAGAATTTGATAAATCAAGCGTTTAGTATCCGCTCCACTTAAAGGTGGAATCTTAACCCTAACAATTTCACCATTGACTCGAAGACCGGGAGCTGATCCCGAAGAAATATGGAGGTCTGAACCACCACTATCAACCATCAGTTTAAACAATTGCTGGATTTTAACACTGTCGCCAATCCCACCTTGCTTAGTCTTTGTTGCTGTCCGATCATTCATCTCTTAGCTCGCTGTTAAAATTTATCTGCGCCTGAATTAATAATAGCTTCGTCCAAAGTAGTCATACCTTGGGCAACTTTCGTCAGTGCCGACATTCTCAAGGTTTTCATGCCATCTTTAATCGCCTGCTTTTTGATATCGTCTGCAGTTCCGTTTTTCATAATAACTTCTTTAACTCCAGGGGTGACATCCATAACTTCATAGATGGCAACCCTGCCTTTATAACCTGAACTATTGCAATACTCGCAACCCTTACCTTTATAGACCTTAATTTTGGCAGCTGAAGCCGGAGCAATGCCACAACTGACCAATTGCTCAACTGAGACATCTTCTACTTCCTTGCATTCAAGGCAAATTTTTCGACACAGTCTCTGCGCTACCACCACATTCAAAGAGCCAGTAACAAGAAATGGTTCGATCCCCATATTCAATAAACGAGTAACAGTTGAGGGGGCATCGTTGGTATGCAGAGTCGACAGCACCATATGGCCGGTCAATGCCGCTTCAACAGCGATCTCTCCCACTTCAAAGTCTCTAATTTCCCCAACCATGATAATGTCGGGGTCTTGACGTAAGAAGGCCTTAAGCGCTAGCGCAAAAGTTAAACCCACTTCTTTTTTAACGTTAACTTGATTAATACCTTCCAAGTTAAATTCCACAGGATCTTCCGCGGTAGAAATATTTGTTCCAACCACATTGAGCTCTGCAATACCTGAATAGAGGGTCGTCGTTTTACCAGATCCAGTCGGCCCGGTCACAAGGCACATTCCAAAGGCCTGGTGAATTCCATTTTGAAATACTTCCAATTGCTTTACCTCAAAGCCAAGTTTAGTCATATCCAATTGAAGATTAGTAGAGTCAAGCAACCGCATGACAATTTTTTCTCCAAAGAGGGTAGGCAAGGAGCTGACACGGTAATCAATTGGCTGACCCCCAATAGATAGTTTAATCCTGCCATCCTGGGGTTTCCTTTTCTCAGAAATGTCCATTTGGGCCATAATCTTCATCCGAGAAATCATCGGTAATAAAAGATGCCGAGGTGGCTTGGTGACCTCTTGAAGAGTTCCATCAATTCGGTAACGGATCCTAAAAATAGTTTCATAGGGTTCGATGTGGATATCTGAGGCCCCGAGGATAAAAGACTCTGCTAAAATTCTGTTCACAGATTCAATCACCTCGTCACCAATATCTTCTTCTTTAATAATTTCTTGGTTACCATCATCTAGCGTCACTTCTTTAATTGTATGCAACAGTTCATCGATGGTATCCGAAACTCGCGCATAAATTTTCTTCCAGGCTCCAATATTGGTGAGGATAAACTCGACTGGATGCTGAAACAAAGTTTGCAGTTCGGCCTTCAACTCCACCACGGTTGGGTCATAGATCGCGACACTGACGGCCTTTGCGGTTTTTTGAATGGGAAGGCAGCGGTATTTGATGACATCTTTCTTCTTGATCAGCTTAATAGTCCGTTCTTTAACTTTAGCTTTTGAGAGATCAATGAAGGTTAGCTTATATTTTTCAGCTAATTGCTTGGCAAATTTGATATCGTCGAAAAAAGAAAAATTGAGAAGTCCAAATTCTGATATTTTATTGGCCTCTTTATCAAGAAGCAGCGGGCGCAAGTCCTTAATCGGGACCATCCCTGTCTTACTTATTACATCAGCAAATTCTTTCTTAAACATTTTTTAATTTCCGGTTAGCTATCCTATCGGATTTATTACCCTTTCCTATTAGGATTTTCGGAAAATAAATAAGTTACGAGATATTTTGTAAGACTAGGCTGAAAAATTCCAAAAACGCAGGGCCTCAATAGCTTGGTGTTTTAAGAGCTCTAATCCGTCGTCATAGCGATGGCAGCGGGCCGGCAGCGATTCTAAGTGGGGCTCAAAATTATAATTATAATCCCAGAACAAAAAACTTTTATCAAGTACTCCATTGAAAACAAAACTTCTTGAGCAGGAGTTAATAAAAAGCACCTGGCGGCCCTCGGGATTTACTTGAGCAAGGTAATCAACTTGGCTCAGGTCGCCATCCTGGGCACGAAAGAAATGCTGGTAGCTCAACTTCTTTTTGGCAAAAATCAATAGGCTCATTTTCGCCATGACGCCGTTTCCAAGCATTACTATATGAAGCTGTTTAAATTCATCAAGATATTTTTGAAGAAGAACTTCAACCGCAAGGTAGTCGGTATTGGTGGCCTTAAAAATTCCGTCTTCCTTTTTGATACAATTAATCGCCCCAATTTTTTGGACTTCATTATCCATTTCAACTTGTGACAAAAAATGTTTCTTATAGGGCGTAGTTATATTAATGCCATCAACACTTTCAAATAGTTGCTTGAGGGCTGGTATTTTAGAATCGTCAGCATAATCAAGTAATTGGTAGTCAAAAGGAAAATCAATCAACTCCCGGTAGGTGTCCGGAGACTTAGAATGGGAGATATCTTTACCTACCAAGGCCAGTTTAATCATTTTCTTGCCATTCCCCGGCCTTTAAGATGTCGGCTTGGATTTGGCGCACCAATTGTTCCTTATTCTCAAATTTCTTCTCGTCCCTAAGTCGCGCTAAAAAGTGAACTTCAATAGATTCACCATAAATATTTTGGCTAAAGTCTAAAATATGAGATTCAACATGCAAGGTTTCAGAATTCTCGAAAGTAGGATTAACTCCAATATTAGTGACAGACTTAAAACTCTCGCTACCGCAATAACTCTCAGTTAGATAAACACCTTTCTTAGGCACCAAGCACTCTGGAAGAAAGTCTAGATTAGCTGTAGGAATTCCAATCTGCTTCCCCCTGCCTTTACCTTTAATTACAGTTCCTGTTAAAAAATAGGGGCGCCCCAACAAAGAGTTAGCTTGAGAAATATCCCCTGCTTTTAATTGTTTCCTGATTTCAGAAGAGGAGACTTTTTTATCACCTTTCTTGAACTCTTCTTGCAGGCAGACCGAAATATCCTTATCTGAACAATAGTCTTTTACGAATTGATAGTTGCCTTTTTTATTTTTACCAAAAGCAAAATCATAGCCCATGAAAATTGACGAAACTCTTTGATCTTTTAAAATAACCTCACACAGAAACTCCTCAGGGGAGAGAGTGCTAAAGTTACGGGTAAAGGGAATCTCCAATAGATACTTAACCCCGTAGTCCTTCAGTAGCTGCCGCTTACCTGCATAGGTATTGAGCAAGAATGAGGGCTGTGGGAATAGAATTTGAGAGGGGTGTGGGATAAAAGTAATGACTAAGAACTTCAAATCTCCTTTGTGGCAATGATCGGCAACTTGGGTCAATAAATCCTTATGGCCCAAATGAAGACCGTCAAAATTACCTATGGTAATTCCTAGTTTCTGATCTCCTTCAATTTCACTAATACTGCCTATAATTTTCATCTTTATCCAAAACTTTCTTCAGTTCACCAAAATAATCCTTATTAAATTTAGGACTCTTTTTAGCTTCTTTTCCCTTATAGCTCTTTTGTTCCGAAACCTTCAAGATTTTTAAAAAATACTTCTTAGCATTCTCGGATAATGGGCTATTACGAATTGAGTCCTCTAGCCGCTCCTCTTCGCCTTTTAGTGGGTGCAATAAATGAAAGACGTTAGAGTATTCCCAATTATCTGCCTTAAATCCGCTAACCAGCATTCCGTAGGCATCATTTCGTTGTTTGCGAAAATAGAGGTAATAAAGCTGCTCTCCTAATAAGAAAATTAATAGTAATCCCAGAAGGTTGTTTAGATATGAAATCCAGGGTAATTCTAATTTGCTTAATTGAGGTGTGAAAATAGGTGCGATAAATTTCTGTGGTGTGACAACGGGAGTCTTTTCGACATTTTGCCCAATATTCCCGGGACTACTCTCTACTTGAGCAGCATCGCTATCAGAATTATTTTTTTGATAATTTTGGGTAATTTTTCCATTTCCTCCTGAAACACTTAGGGAGGGAAGAACCAAGATTTTACTAAAATACCTTTTACCTTCGGGGTCAAAGAACCATAGTTCGAGCTCCCGTTCCTCAATATTTAATGCCCCTCTCGCAAGAAAGGTGTAATCAAAACTCTTGCGCCCCTTGAATTGATTAATCGCCGCAAGGTCAGACTTAGTATCAAATTCCTCTAGGTTTTCATTAATATAAAATCTTGGGGCATCGTAGTTCTCTAGGGCACCAGGGCCTTGAATTTCAAATTTAAACTCCATTGCCTCATTAACTAGGTAGCGATTTTTATTGAGAATAATCTTAATGTCGTGATCGCCAATCAAACCTGTAAAATTAGGGGGTACATTTTCAGCCGGTAGCGGAAGCACTTCAATTTTAACTTTCTTATTTTGAACCGTCTTGGTTCTAATTTGATTAAAGGAAAATCCAAACCGTGAAAATGGAGATTGGCTTTTGGAATAGGGAACCCTTAGTTTTAGGGTATCAATTGTCGCCTTTCCAACTTTTTCGGGATAAAGCCTGGCCGAATAACTAAGCTCTCTTTTGTAAACCGTTCCATTGTATTCGACAGTTTCTGCTGGCCGATTAATGGTATGAAAGCGTTTTAAAAATTTATTTAATTTGGGGAAGGCGACAGTCTCTACCCGACCTTGGATAACTGGAATTCTATAATAGAGGTAGTAACGTAGGTCGATTCCCTCGCCTATATACACCTTCTTTTTTGAAACCTCCGCCAGTAAGAAGATATTTTTAGCCTGCTTGGCCTTTGCATAAATATTGATGCGTTTATTGGCGGCCTTTAGCGTCGTTCCCCCAACTTCTACCGAAATATCTTTAATCGTTTGGGTTCCTGATCTTTCGGAAATTAACTCGTAAACATAAGTGATCTCTCTAGAACTTGTCATTTTTCCGTTTATGATCGTAACTCTTCTCGAAACTCCTCGTTGTTCCCTGCCAATTACTTTGATTCCACCTGGATCAAAAGAGATATAGGGTTGACCATCGGATTCCGTTTCAATCCGAAAGATAAGATTGAAGGTTTCATTCATAATTGGATTGGCGGGCTCTAGCCTGACTTTCAGGTTTTCGGCCCATAAACTAAATGGCATTAAGAATAGTAATAATAAAACGATTTTTAATTTATGCATAACCACCATACCTACCAATCTTTATTGTCACGGGGAGAATGTTTCTTTCTATTCTTTGTCTTATAAAATTGTTTTTGTAAATTTCGATCATCATTAAGGATTTGCTTAATCATGGCCGGGATTTTGACCATTTTACGTTTTTTCTTAATATCGTTTTCGTGTTTTTCCCATTGTTTTTTTCGATCTTTAGCCTGTTCCTTCTTACTTTTATTTTTGTCTTTTTGCTTCTTTCCTTTACTCTGTTCATTTTTTTTATTTTTATTATCTTTTTTCTGTTGTTTTTTCTGATCTTTTTTACCTTGCTTACCCTTCTCGTCTTGCTTTTTCTTCTTCTTGTCTTTTTTGTCCTTCTTCTTCTTATCTTGATCCTTTTTCTTTTTATTTTTCTGCTGTTTTAAGGCAAGTAGAATATTGGTCTTAATCATATCAGCCGTGACTAAATCATCTTTTCCTATTTTTGTTTTCAGGCCATGTAAGACTTCTACACCTTTACCCACTTCACCTGAGGCCAAAAGCGAAGTCCCGTAATTGAAAAGAACATTGGTTTCTTCTCGTTGAAAGTCTTTAATTTGTTCTTGATAGAGAGTTTTTGCTTCTTTGCTTTTCTTTGCCTTTAGAAGGTATTCGGCTAATTTTAATTTTTGATCCCTCTTGAGCTCACCTTCTTTAAATTCTAAGAGGTAATGATAGGTTGCTGCGGTATCTTTTGCAGCGGCCAACAAATTAGCCGAGTCCGGGGCGGCCTTAACAAGTTGTGGCATGCAAGCAAAAATTAGAACCGGCAAAAGGTAGGTTTTTGCCTGACTAAAGAGTCCTGACAAAAAGAGCAGGATCATTGCCGGAATAAGTAAGAAATTCTTTAATACGGGTCTAATTTGGGTAGTACCTTTACTAAGGTGATCTAAGTGTATTTTCTTAAAGAAACCTAGTATCTCTTCAGTCGGAATACTGTATGAAAGGGCCACCCAGTATTTGTAATTTTTTGCCAATTTAGAGAAGGACTTGAGGTATCCCTCATCAAGCCGGGAAGTGACCACTTCCCCTTTAAATTTCTTATAGCCGCGAAAGGTTCCGTTCCTGTCTCTAATTGGTATAGGACCACCCTTAATGGTGCCAACTCCTACCATCGCCAAGTTTATTCCGTCGGGAATTTCCGCTTTCAAATTTTCATCATTGCGCTCACTATCAGTGAAGACCAAAATATTGCCTACAATATTCTTTGTATTATCCGCATTGGTTTTGAAATATTGAACTGACTCAGTCACCGCCTGTGCAATATTCGAACCCCCGGAGGTAATATCAAAGGTCTCAAGCGCTGCTATTCGCGAATCGAGCAAGTCGAGATCATCCGTAAATGGAACCAATCTTTTCTGCGAATCGGAAAATAAGACCACTGCAACTTTATGACCAACTGATTTTTTAATAAAATGGCGGGCCATTATTAAGGCCTTTCTATAGCGATTTGGACGAACATCTTCAACCAACATACTGGCTGAAGAGTCTACAATTATAATAGTTTTCTGATCTGGAATATTGGATTCAATATTTTCCACAGGGCCTCTTAAGTCGAGAAGTGCAAATAGCGAAAGTGCCAAAAATCCATAGAAGAAAAAATTCGAGAGCTTATTCTTTGTGGTCTGCTTAAAGAACCAATGTTTTTCTATAACTGAAAAATATTTTTTATTAAAGCTCATAAAAAAATAGATCAGGACTATTATTCCAATCAGGGCAAGAGGTAAGTATTTAAAATAAAGAAAGCTCAAGTTGCCTCCCTTAGCCAAATTTTTCTCAAGATCTCTACGAAAACTAGTCCTAAGATACCTGCCAGAAGAAATTTAAGATAAAGTTCTTCATAGACTATTTTTGAAGATGTCTCAATTTCACTTCTTTCTATTTTCTCAATTTCGCCCAGCACATCAGTTAATGCCTTTTCATCCTGAGCAATATAACTTTTAGCACCGGTTAACTCTGCTATTTGTTGAAGCGTTTTAAGATCGATACTGCCACCAGGAATTTTGACAAAGCCTCTGCCAAAACGGCCAGCAGGTATTTGTGCATCAACTCGGCCGCCAATCCCAATCGAATAAATTTTTACACCTTGATCTCCGGCCTGTTCAGCCGCCTGAAGTGGAGTCATTGAACCGACATTACTTACTCCGTCAGTCAGAAGTATTATAATTTTATTCTTAGCTAGCGATTGAGCCGCCCTACCAACTGCAAGTCCTAATGCATCGCCAATATTAGTTCCTTGGCCCAGGAAGCCTACTCTAATTTCCGATATAATCTGAGAAATTAACTCTAGGTCGGTAGAGAGAGGCAGCAAAGTAAAGGCCTTCTCAGAAAACATAATAATCCCGATTCTGTCCTTGGGACGCAAATTCACAAACTCAGCTATTTTAACTTTTGCCGCTTCTAAACGATTGGGTTCAAAATCATTGGCCAGCATTGAACGAGAGACATCAACTACAAAGAAGATATCATTGACTTCAATTTTGTTCTTGGCGAAACCAAGAGGCTTTCGAGGGCCCATTAGGGCCACTGAAACCGAAACCCAGGCCATAAGTGCTAAAATAAAAAGTAAACTCCTCAAAAGGCCACCATGATTTTTTCGTCTCGACTGAGGAATATAAATTTGCGGCACTCGCATAAATGAGTAGTAACGCAGGCTCCAGCCAATAAAGCCGAGCAATCCCCAAAAAACATGCCACTTACTGGAGAATTCCACTATTCGATTCCTCCCCTGATACGGGTGAAAGAATTTTCTACCTCATCCAATTCCTCAGCGTGCCATTTTTTCTTATACATATGCTGCCTAAGAGTTTTGCAAAAATCTTCAACTCCCTGTTCATCAATTTCTAAATATTGAACCCAATAACTTTTTTCTAAATATAACTTTTCATAATCCTTGCGCTTTTTTGCTTTCTTTAATTTTAAGAGCCAGCCTTCTCTGGTTTCTTCTAATGCTCGTATCCTCTCATTTTTGAGGTCTCGCTTCTTTTTGAAATACATAACCAACCCAAGAACCAGTAGAAGTGTAAAAAAGATAAAATAATAGAGGGTGGGAATCTTAAAGGGAGTACTGACTGCTTGATCTGTAAACAAGAAGCTCTTGCTCTTGGGCTTAAAACCTTTGGTTACAATATTTTTAATCGTGACTGGAATATTTAGCGCCTTATAACTCCAAATAACAAAAGGCATCTCTCCAAATTTTTTGGTTAGAACAAATACGCCTCTTATGACTACTACCTGTTGATTGTTTGGAGAAAATTCAATCTTATCAATTTTGGCGACGTAAAAATAATCTAAAAAAACAGTTCCTTCGATTTTTGCAACTTCTTCTAAAATTGAGTTTCCAAAAGGCCAAATCTTAATCTCAGCTTCAAAAGGTTCCCCTTCTGCTACTGTAAGCTGAGTTCCGGCCTTAATGGGCTCTATGGTTGCCTGAATATCGTAAGCTTGAGAAAAGTTTATCGCGAAATTAAACAGTAAAAATAAGAGGATCGTGGTTTTTTTCACCTAAAGCATTTCCTTCACAAAATCTTCAAGATAACGGTCTTTTACGCACAGTTTACGGATTCTTTTACCAAAGAGCTTCTGGAGCTCCTGGCTTCCCGTTGAATCTATTTTTGAAAAGGAGCCTTTTGCTGAGCCAAGGTTTGTTTTTCCATGGAAGGAGTACGGAATACTATTGGCCTCATCTAGCGGCGAAAGAACTTGGAAGCAATGAATATTTTTTCGAAACAAAATCTTCCTAAGCACATCCATTGGAAGAAACTCTAAGAAATCAGATAAAATTACGATTTCTTTAGATTTTCCTAGGTGCTTAAAAATAGCAGAATATTTTTTATCGTCATCAAGGTAGCTTGATTGACTATACTCGTAATTAATTTTTCCATCCCCATTAATAATATTATTTTTTTCCAATTCATAAATTAAATAAATAATGCCTTCTTCGCCTGAGAGTTTGGGGAGATTTACTACTTTGTCTGTAAGTAGAATTGTATGCACCTTATCTTTGGACTCTTCTGATAAGAGATAGAGAAGGCAGCAAATTTCAAGCGAGGCACTCAGTTTAGAAATACCATTATAGCCATAGAACATCGAAGGAGAGGCATCGAGAACAACAACTATTTCAACGTTTCTCTCTTCTTCAAAAGTTTTAATATAAGGCTCGGTTGTTTTGGCGGTTAATTTCCAATCAATAAAACGAACATCATCACCGTGGGTGTAGACCTGGTGTTCTTTAAATTGCAAGCCACTGCCCTTAAAATGCGACTTAAGCATTCCAACACTGTAATAATTTGAGTTTTTGAACAAACTTGATTTAATTCTACCGACAAGTTTTCTTACTTCACTTAATTCCATTAAATAATCGACTCCGCAATTTCTTTGGCTATTGTCCGGCCATTCAATTTATCGATAGTAGCTTCATAAGAAAGAATCATCCTATGCCCTAAAACTTGTGGCACCACCTGCAAGACGTGTTCGGGCGAGACATAATCCTTGCCTTCTCGAAATGCTATAAAGCGACTTATTTTATGTAACCAAATACAGGCACGAGGAGAAGCCCCTGCCAAGATTGCTCCATCATATTTTTTTACAAAATGCTCGGACTCGGGACGAGTTGAGTGAACTATTTTCACAATTAAGTCTTTCAATTTATCATCGACGTAAACTTCTCTAACCATATCTTGAAGGTGAATTAAATCATCTGTAGAAAGAATGGGCTCGAGACTTTTAACTGGGTCACTACTAAGGCCAAGTATACTTTTCTCAGCTTCAAAATCTGGATAATCAACATTAATCTTCATCATAAAGCGGTCCATTTGGGCCTCTGGAAGCGTGTATGTCCCCTCTTGGTCAATTGGATTCTGTGTCGCTAAAACCACAAAGAGCCGAGATAAACGATGAGTCTCATCCCCAATGGTCACTTGTGTCTCTCCCATCGCTTCGAGCAATGCTGCTTGCACTTTGGCAGGGGAGCGATTGATTTCATCGGCGAGTAGTAGCTGCGTGAAGATTGGGCCAAATTTTGTTGTGAACTCTTCTTCCTTTTGGGAATAGATCATGGTTCCAATTAAATCCGAGGGTAAGAGGTCTGGTGTGAACTGGATTCTCTTAAATGAGAGATCGCAAAGCTTCGCCATAGTCGAGACACTTAAGGTCTTTCCAAGGCCTGGCATACCCTCAATAAGTAAATGGCCTTCACAAACTAAGGCCGCCATTATGGCATCCAGTAAATTATCTTGCCCGAAAATTACCTTTTTTCCACTCTCGAGTGCCAGCTCAATTTTCTCTCTTACGTCTTTACTCATTTTAAACTCCGTTAATGCTAAATCATTATTATAATTTGATATTGCAAAGGAGGATAGAGTTGATCAGTAAGAGAGGGGGATTTTTAAAGGAGATTTTTCAATTGTTACATAGGGAGTTAAATTCTCTACTAGTTCGATCAATTTCTTTCTTTCGTCGACCAAGAGCGTATCTGTCATAAGTTGAAAATTGCTACCCTTAAGCGATGAGCTGGGGCTTGCTACGTACTGTAAAAGGATACTAGGCTCATCGTAGTGGTAGTTTCTGATGCAGTGAGTGCCTCCGGCAACACAGCGAAGAGGCTCCGACGCAAAATTAAGATAATTACGCGTCGATTCACCACTAGTTTCCTCGGATAATAATAATTTCTTACTATTTTTTTGTATTTCAATCAAACTTCCGGTGTCGTGAAGTTTAGAGAGGTAATCGTAAAAATCACTGATTCCTTGAATTGCTTGTTCGGAGTTTAAACTATCCCCCATTACTCTCGCCACAAAATCGATTCCTTTTTGATCTAGGCTATTTTCCTGTAGCAGACCTTTATTGAGAATTAGGAATACCTCATTTAAGAAACGATAATAGACACCCGATTCAGCCGTTTTTTCTTTTAATAGATTTCTTTTGAAAAAGAAAAGGAGGTTATTTAAAGTTTTCACTACTTTTATCATTTTAACGTTTTTTCTATCAAAGGCCTTTTCGACTTCTGGCCAAACTTTAATGATAGAAGAAAGTGAATTCACCATATGAAACAGATTATTGTCTTTATAGCGTTCGGCTAATTCTTGGGCATTAGTGGTTTCTTTCTTAAATAAAAATTCTGGTGTTCCAAGATAACTTGAAATCACTAAAAGCTGGCCAATAGTATTTTCTACTAGTTTTAGCTCTTGGTATTCCAAACCATTAAGCCAATCGATCATCAGGTCTAGAAAAATCTTACCATCTGTATTTTCTACATCTACTAAATTTGAAATGACATCAATTAAGACCGCTTCAGATTTATCGACTGGAAAGCCACGTAAGAGGGCCTGGTCTATTAGGTCTAATTCTCGGCCGTTGAAAAATTCCTTAAATTCACCAGCAGTCCTTCCAAAACGGTCTTGAATGAAGCGTCCAATATTACTTAAGGCCGAAAGCTGAGCAATACGCGCTAAGATGTGGACGTTGTGGTTTCGTAATTGCTTCTTAGTTTGAACCCAAGGGATTTGAAGATCTTTTCCGAACATCTTTATTTTAACTAAACTACTTTTACGAGATTTTCTCTCAGAGGAGCGCACTAATGATCCGAGTAACGCCTTCATAAAGGGAGCATAGCGAAAGCCAGGACCGGTATTGGCGTCCATCAGACCTGGGAAAGTCATTACTGCATTACTTCCAAGCCGCTTCTCTGTCTTATTTAAAAATTTTCCACAGAATTTTAAAGGCACACATTTTTCAAAGAGCGCTAGCTTACTCTTAAGAGTTTCATCGTAATCATGGCCTTTTGAAGTAGCATTGAGATAATGGGCCCCGAGGTAACCCATATCAAAACGAATATCTCGAATAACTATTTCAATCCTCTCCATGGTCGTCATTTTTTCTTTACTCTCCGTCCTGCTACCAATGAATGGCGAAATTGGGACGGTCATATTAAACTCAGTAGGTAAGTAGTAAGGAACTTCTTTTCTGATGTGTTGATATTCTAAGACCTGTTGATTTATAGGAAGAGACTTATTAGTAAAATCGTAATGCATTTTTATCGCTTCTTTCAAAGAAAGCCGCTTTAAGACCTCTTTTTTGATCTTTTTTCCAGTCTTCTTGTCTTTTTCCAAGACAGGAATCATGATTCCGGAACCAGGAATAAAGGCCTGCATAAATTGTCCGATTGCCGTTTTGGTGCCAACATCATTTCTTTTCTTTAGAAATTTCAAAAGAACTTTGACTACGAACTTAATCTTCCTATTTGAAGGGCATTCCTCAGTTCCAAGATTCTGATTGAGAAAATTTTCACAAGAATAACTTTTATCTTCAACTCCAAGGTTTCGATTCAAGTCGGCTTGGTAGGCCGGATAGTCTCCGTACCATTTCAAGTAATCTCCAAAGATATGGTGAGATAAATTCAAAAAGGGTTCAATCTGATTAAAGTTTTCTTCTTCTGACAGTTCATGGAGCAGCCGGTTGCGAAAGGCCCTTTGTGCATACTCGTCCTCCGCCAGAACAACCCCTGCAAATTTAACTAAATTGTTTAACTCCGGCTGAAAGCCCTCTCCACCGCCTTTTAATTGATAGAGATGTTGGTAGAGCGAGTTTATTAAATAAGAGACGCCACCTTTTCCATCTGGATTTAATCCAGCAGGTCCTAAGGTTTTATCTATAATTTTAGTATAGGCGGTTCCGGTGTTTAACATCCCAGGACTAACCAATCCGAAACGATCAAATAGGTTTTCATTGCCTACTAACTTTTTATCATTTGAACTAAATTTAGACTTATTAAATTCAGCATAATTATTTGCTATTGCATTAGACCAATTAAACACCTTTAAAGTAAATTCGTCCGAACGGAGGGAGCGACAATCTTTAGGTAGGCTTAGGACTAATTTATAGAAGTCGTTGTCTTTACTGCCCATCTCCTTAAGACAATTTATAATTTTTCCAACTTCTTCCTCAATGTCTTCGTCTATTATTAAATTATAAGATTCATGAGAAGACCGAAGCACATATTTCTGGGAATAAATATCTTCAAGACGAGCAATTGCCTTGCTTTTGATTTCAGGACCAACCGTCACAATCTGCATGACTTTTATAATATGGTCTCTTGAAAAGAATTTTTTAAAATCATTAAGGGTATCAGCACCTGAAAGATTTACGCTCAAATTCTTTATTGATTGAAAGGTTTTCTCTAGTAAAACTTCGTTGGAGGCCCAGGCATCTGAAATTTTCGGGCCTACTTCCGAGAGCTCATCAAGCATCTTTGCGTAGAAGTTAAATAGTAATATGTAATTAGTTTTCTCCGCCAAGTGGGCATCAATATAATTAAAGAGAAAATTGTGCTCTTCTCGAGTAAAGAAGCGCCAAGATTCGGCCCAGCCTAGAATTTTGGAAGCATTCTCTTTATTAGTAATTAATTCTGAGTTTAAATTGGCAAGCGACTTAAAACCATTTTGATGAAAACGCCTGCCTATGCCATAAACCACTTCAAAAAAGCGAGGGGCCAGCCGTATCATGAATTTATTTAATTCATTTAAATGTTCAAAAATTGGGTCCGTCATCATCTCAATAATGTATTCTTCACTAGAGACATCATTTTCTCTGGCCTCTTCCATAGAGAGGTGAAGTAAAAATTTCAAAACTACATAGCGATTATCATCGGAAACAAACTCACTAAAATCATTAATGATCTTAGAAAAATTAATAGCGTGCTCTTCTTTTACAATAGTATCAAACTCAAGAAAGGTAATAGGTTTGGCAAAACGACTCAGCATCGGACAAAATGGCTTCGCCAAGGTTGCATCATTAATATTCTGAAGTGCAAACTCATAGAATTCTTTTTTTCCGCCAGTATGAATTTTGTTCAAGAATTCTGTAACATGAGTTTTAAGTTTTAAATTTATCCGATTTTCAGTTGAGTAATTTTGACAGGCCAGACCTTCCTTAAAACCTTGCCTGACTACTTTAACGTCTTTTATAAAACTTGGGTTCTGATCAATCGAATAGCGCAGCAAACCTGAAAAAGAAGCTTGTGTCATTTCATCGCGATTCAGCCAATAGTGAATCCAAGGGTCTTCTGTACCAGGCCCTTTGGTAGTCAAAAGCCGGTCTACGAAATCGCGGTCTTTTTCGGAAATACCAGCGATAATTTTTTCGGCCAGCTTGGAAATAAGATTCAGGCGCATGGTAACAAATACGTCTTCATGAAAGTACTGATTAACCTGGTCTCGAAATAATTCCTTATCTTTTCCAATCGCCTTAGTAATATGCCTGATAAGTAGCGCCGCATCAGTAAATACTTGTGGCTTTAAACTGACAAACTTAAGCATTTCCTTAACTGACTCTTTGTCAGGAACAGGATTTTTACGGTCAACACAGCGGCTATTTCCTCGGTCCTCAGAACAAATAAATAGAACAGACATGGCATCGTAGAAATTTGTCTCTACCAAAGCTGTCATGACTCGCCCTAAATCATCTAGGCCATTCTCAGAATCCAGTTTCCTTAAATCGGAAAATACTCGGTCCCGGCGAACTTTATCATCAAAAAAGTTTTTATTAACAGGATCGAGAGCATGATTCCAAGCAATCGGGTCTATTTTTCTAAGCGATGTATACATATGGGGGAAGCGAATATTCCAATTGGTGCAAACAAAGAGGTTTAGTGTATTCCTATGTGATAGTAGACCCTTTACAAAATTTGTATCTTTACAAGCATTTAAGCGTGTCACTTCTTGTACAGATAATGGCTCTGAAATATCATCAGGCTCTTGCTTGAAGCAAGAGGGAAGAAGGCTGGTCAACAGCAGTAAGGTAATTAGAAACGGTAACTTCACACAGCTCTCACGAATAACTTATTATTTTCTAGCGCCCATTAATTTTGTCAAATAACGCTGGGCCTTGCCAGTATTCACTTCATAGTTAGTAAAACTTAAAGAGGAAGAGATTTTTCTCTTATTAGATTTCCCTTTGTTATCATTTCCAAGGGTCAGTTCATGAGTAGTGCTGACATTTACTTCTTTTGGAAATCCGATTCCATTGATTGGGCTGTAGACAATTTGGTTATCGATAGTAGTAACTTGTACTCCCTGAATCATTTTTACGCTAATGCTATCGGCAATCCATTTATTATGACTCCATTCTTTTACGTTCATTTCCATCTTAGAAGTTTTAACTCCAGCAGGGCTGAACGATTTAAAAGTTGTTAATTTTCCTTTTTTATCAAAGCTTAAGTGAATTTCATTTACTGGACGTGTCTGAGTAAGGTCGATACCTTTTAGCGAAACACCTCTTCCACCCTTTTTCTTCATTTTTGATAATTTATAACTACGCAGCTTTGGATCCAACCTTTGAGGGATAACGTAATCCATGCGAGCATGAATTAAGCCCGTCAATTCCTGCTTAACTTGATTAAATCCTCGAGGTAGGCCATGGACTTCGATTTCATACTTGCCTGGAAAAATCCAATAGACCCTAAAGAAGACATCTTCCAACTTTCCGAAGGTAAATCGCTTTTCGAGCATTTCTTTAAGATTAGAAATCCGAACCTCAAAAACCAAGTCCTTTAGCCCAAACTTTTCTGGGTGATAGTACTTTAGATCGAAATTTTCAACATGGTCGTTACTTTTTGCCAATAGAAGCATAGGCAAAAAAAGACAAACAATTATAAGTTTTAATTTTTTCATAAGATCTCATCCTCTTCTCTTCTATATTGTACTGTTCTGACAGGAGCTATCAAACAAGTGCAAGAATTTCCATCCAGTTTGTAGCAAATTCAGCCCTTAAACGGCGCTCCTTTTTAAAAGTAACGCTTCCGGGACTGCCTTTTACTCCTTTTAGATTTTTTACTTGAGTGTAGAGCAGTGGTATTTCTCGAATTTCCAGCCCAGAACGGGTAGAAAGCAGTGAGCCGATGGCATTGTAAGCATGTGAGTCTAATTGACCCAAACTTTTGAGCTTTAACACTACATGGGCACTTGGATGGCCATCTAGGTGGAACCAATAGTCCTCTTTTGAACCCCATGATTTTCGAAGAAAGTCGTTGCCGCTGGGATTTTTACCAACTGCCCCCCTTATTTCACCTAGCAGTATGAATTCTATTATTTCGGACGCTTGACCACTTTTTTTGACTTTTAGGCGGGGCTTTTTATCCCACAGTGGAGTGGCCATTTTAAATTTTGGAAGCGGCCAGCGATCGCTATTGCCACGATATTCTTCGAACTCTTTTTCTACCGCCTGCAGTCTTTTCTCTAGGATTCCCTGTGCTTTTTTTAATCCCTTTAATTTTTTAAATACCTTGTCACGCCTTTGAAAATGCTTTTGATCTTTTTTAAATTTAATCACAATTTTATTAAAGGTATATTTTTCAGATTGTTCTAGGTCTAATTCATCAGTGACCAATTTTTCCTGTAATGGACTCCAGTCTTTTACCCGTTCGAGGTCTTCTTTAATCCTCTCAATCTTCCTGCTAAAAAATTTCATCTTCCTTTTTTGCGGTTTTCTCCCTTTTAATTTCTCTCGAAAATGATCGAGATACATTTCAAGGCTTTCATTTTTATCATTTACCTTTGTCGCTAATTTCTCTTTTACGCGCCCTATAGAATCAAAGTAATCACAAAGCTCTTCAAAATCTTTCGGACTATCTAATAGTTCTTCCCTGCCATTCCAGGAGGTAAAAACCCTGGTCTCCGAACTAGTTATTTGATTTAAAAAAACTAGATCCTTGCCGGTATAAAAAAGTAACAAAAAACCAGAGAGCTCTTTCCGGCGATAGGGAATTCCAATAATTCGATCAAATTTATCTACTCGAAGCTCTCCAATACTTACACCTTTCAAATTTTTGCGCATATATTCCAAAAAATTATCTTGAATACGCAATTCAGACTCAGGTTTCAAACTTCCGTAAAAAATCCCCTGATAAGCTTTTCCGCGCCCAAGATAAATATTTACCGACTCTCCCGGGAAACGGCACATTAGATAAATATAGTGGGGAGTACTAAAAACCTTTTGAACGGCGCCAGATTTGCCTCCAAGAAATAATTGGTTTAAATTAGCTACAGTTGTGTCAATTTGTTGATGGCCTTGAATCATGAAACTAAATCTCTTTTCTCAAAATGATCTCCAATTTCTAGATCTTATAGATTGGCAGTTATTCATGACACAAATTGCGGTCAATTGCCATTTTGATAAGAGTAGAGAAGTTATGATGGCCACTCCAAGGGCCCAAAGTTTTGATGTCATAATCAGTAAACTCAATAAATTAGATCATCTTTTTAAAAATTATTCCAATAATTTTAACCAGATCAAATCGCTTCTTGGTTATCTCGATTCAGAAAAACTGGGGCTTTTAGACCTCTCCCAGCTAGGTAAGAACGTAGTTTTGGAAATTGAGCAATTGGAACTTATCTGTAAAGTTATTGAAAGCTGCGACAACCTAAGTGGCCATCTTTCAGAGCTAGACCAGGAGCGCTTCTCAAAAGACACTCTCAAACATCTCAATAAAAAATTCAGCAATGGCTGGCGCAAATTAGTCTCTCCTAACGGGGAGATTAATTAT
Organism: Halobacteriovoraceae bacterium; assembly: GCA_018646195.1. GTDB lineage: Bacteria > Bdellovibrionota > Bacteriovoracia > Bacteriovoracales > Bacteriovoracaceae > JABGVH01. The sequence goes on along the minus strand of JABGVH010000003.1, from coordinate 32,214 downwards.
GAAAAACACCCGGCACTAAGAGGTATTTTTCTGGAAATTAAAACGCTAGAGTCTTCAATTAGACAGCAAATTGGAGAACTGAAGAACTCGGATCAATTGCGTGACGCATTACAGTTTTCAGAATTTGATATCATTTACGATCGCTACTGCCTACCGATCCGTTCTGACTCTTATCGCTCAGAGTTTGGACCCATCGTTTCTCGCTCCAGTACCGGCCACACTCTCTATATAGAACCCTTCGCCATTAAAGCAATTTCAAATAAGCTAATGATTCTGAAGGCCCAATTAGAGGCCGAGCTTTTCAAACTCTATCAGCAATACTCTGCAGTTCTTTGGTCACATGGGGAACAACTTTCAGATTTCGTTGAGTTGCTGTTTGAATTAGATCAGTTGGTTGCCAAGGGAATGTTTTGTCAGAAGTTTGAGCTGGTTTATCCCGAGATGAATAAGTCTGGACATTTAAAAATTAGAGGGCTTTTCCATCCTTTAATTGAAAACCCAGTTACAAATAATTTAAGTTTTTCTGACGCCCAGAAAGGCTTAGTAATCTCTGGTCCCAATACTGGTGGCAAAACAGTCTATTTAAAATCTATAGCACTCTGCCATCTTCTTCCTCACCTCGGTCTATTTGTTCCGGCACTTTCCGCCGAAATTCCCTATTGCCGAGACATCTATTTCTTTAGCCATGATCATCAAGATATTGGCTCAGGATTGAGTAGTTTTGCGGCAGAGGCGACAAATTACTTAACCCTTCTCAATCAAATTGATCCGGATTCGGTAGTTTTTATCGATGAAATTTTCAATTCCACTTCTTCAGAAGAGGCCTCGGCACTGGCCTTGGGATTCATCGATGCCTTTTATAAGAAAAATTCAAGTAGACTCTTTATTTCTACTCACCATCAAGTTTTAAAAACTTACCTTCACCAAAATCCTAACTTTCTCTCCTGCCATGTCGGCTACGATGAGGAGCTTAAGGGCCCTACTTATAAAATTGTTGAAGGTGAGCCGGGAAGTAGTATGGCACTGACTATCTTCGAGTCAATTGCCAAAGATTTCAAGGAGGGAGGTGAGATTAAAAATCTTGCGGAGCAATTCCTTGATAAAAATCAAATACTATATGAAAAATTACTACAAGAACTCTCAACTAAGAAAGCAGAATTAGATAAATTCCTCGATGAAAACCGCCAGCTCAATATGCAGCTTCAAAACCAGAAAAAGGCGACAGAGGGTCTGGCATTCCTAGAGAAAAAGAGATTGGTAGAAATCTATGACGCAAAAATTAAAAAAGTATTCGAAAAATGTGAAGACCTTCTCTCGCAGGTGAAGCGCCAAAAAGTCCAAACGGTAAAACAATTTCACAGAGAAGGTGATGGCCTCAAAAAACAATTCATTGATCTTAGAGATGAGGTCAATCCCAAACGCCAGCAAAAAAGTCATGACCACTTAAGTATTATACCCTTCGATGAAATTAAAAAAGAGATGACACTTTTCTCAACCTTGCTCGAAAAAATGGTAAAAGTAATTGAGACTAATCCCCGCAAGCAGCAGGTTCAAATCCTCGATAGAGGGGCAAAGCTCTGGTGCCATTACGAAAGCCTACGCTATTCCAAAGATAGTCGCGAAGCGCCTAGTAAGCCAGTGAAAATCCATTTTGATAGAGAGGCTGAGGGTATTCTTTCCCTTGATTGCCGAGGAATGCGCCAGTACGAATTCATGGCGAGAATCGAAAAGCCACTTTACGAAATCTTAAATGGTCATCAACCTTTTTTGGATATCGTTCATGGCCATGGCGATGGAATTTTAAGGAATTCTTTGCATGACTACCTAGTGGAGTTGCCTGACTTATCTTGGGAATATCTAGAAGGAAATAGTGGCTGCACTCGAGTCACCTTAAAAAAATAACTCTTACTATACTTTAATTGATTCCGGTTCCAATTCGCCAAGGACGGAATTTAAAGGCGTGCTCACTAAAAGGAAGTATCATGGAAAACCAAACAAAGAGGGCCCTGCCTTTTATGTTTTCCGAAGGCACAAAACCCCAAAAGCGGGAATCATAAGAAAAGTCACGATTGTCACCCATCACAAAGAATTTATCTTTAGGAATGATTCTTTCGTTAAAATCAACTTTATAATAATTATCACTGTCTTGCTGAATCACATGAGTGTGCTCACCAGTTTTAGTCTCATAAAATTTTAAATTGTAAGAGCGAAATTTATCATCCATATCTGACATGATTTCTTTGCCAGGTATTTCTTTTGTCTCTATTTTCTTATTATTAATATAGACAACTTTATTGCTAATTTTAATACTGTCGCCCGGTAAACCAACCACACGTTTAATGTAATTTACTGCTGGGTCTTTTGGATATTTAAAGACGATTACATCCCCACGTTTTGGGGCATCTCTTTTAAAAATATAGATTGGACTCCAATTTATACTGCCTAAACTAAAATCTGAAAATGGAAGCTTAAATCCGTAAGCGAATTTATTGACCAAAATAAAATCACCGATCATTAGCGTGGGAATCATCGAACCACTAGGAATCCTAAAGGGTTCGAAGAAAACTGATCTAAAAACCATCACTACCGATATGATTAATGTGATCGACTTTATTTCTTTAATGGCTTTTTGTTTTCTAGTTGGCCCTACTACTTCACCTTTTACTTCTGGTGCAGGAGTCTGAGGGTCGCCTACTACTTGATCATTCATATATTTTATTCACTTTGTGGGTTAACGACACTCACTTTCATATAATCTTTACGACGGAGAGGCATCTCTTTTTTGAAATAATATTCCATAATCTCGCGCCCTACTCGGGCAGCTTTGACGTACCATTTCTTCACATTGACGTTCATTATACTGATTGAAATCCCTTTGCCAAAGCGCTGGTCTTTGGGCATTGCGTACATGGAGAACCAATCGCGTTTTCCATAGGGGACTCCTCCAGTAATGCTACCGGTCTTCCCTCCAATAATTAAGCTCTCTCTTATGCGCCGAGGAAGCCTTCTGAAACTTCCTCTCGCAGTGCCCCGACTAACTGTTTCTCTCATCATTAGCTGCAAGGCCTTAGCCGTTTGCCGATCTAGCACCTGCTCTTGATCCGGGGAGGCAGACCAGAGGGTTTTTTGAGTTTTGCCTTCCACTAATCGAGTTACCAATTTGGGTTGCTTTAAAAAGCCATTATTGGCCACCGTGCTGGCCAAGATAGCTGCATGGACCGGACTCATCGAAGTGTCACGATTAAAACCACTGGCAATTTCGGCTAGGTTATATTGATCTTTAGGCATTCCAAAATGAGAGGGTGTTAAATTAATTTCATTCATTAAATTCTTATTAAATCCCAGCTTATAGGCCATCTTATAAAGCCCGATTCCCGTTAGGTATTTTATCGCCGCCTTTCCGAAAATTACATTATTAGACTTTGCAAAGGCATCCAACAAAGATTGGTAACGAGTCCAACGATTGGTTTTACTTTTAAGTTGATACTTATATAGGGTTGTCGCCTTGCCTCTGTAGTTAAAGCTAGTGTTCAAATCTACTATCGAGTTTTGAACCAAAGCCGCAGTGGTGACAATTTTTGCCAAGCTAGCAGAGGGGTGGGTACTAGAAAATGGTAAGCTTTTTAAGAATTTCTTTTCACGTCCATTGTAGCCAACAGCTGCCAAAATATTGCCATTATTATTATCAATTACAACTACTGATGAGTAGTCCGATTTAAAGCGCCTCAAAATCTTATGAACAAATTTATCGAGATTTTTATTGATGGTGTAATCGATTTCTATATTTTGTTGGCCAACAGCAAAACTCTTGGGAAAATTAGAGTTGGCACTGAAGGATTGATGAATGCCTTCTTTTAGCTGGTCTAATACTTGGCCTTGAAATTCCCGCGCTATTTCACGCTCGTTCTCGTGATTCCAATGGTAACCCCAGGCTGAGAGAGAAACCACTAGTGCGATTATTGAGAGAGGTAGGTAAATTTTTTTGTTAGCAAACTTTTGCATAACCTCTATTATGCCAAAAAATCGCTTCCAATGACAAAGAATTCTTTACTAACTGAACGAGTAGATTTTGGCTTAAGAAAATGGAAGTCTTTAAAGACTTTCTTCTTGCTCTTTAAGTACTGCTGAGCAGAGTTGCTATCAAATACTTTTATCACCATATTGCCACCTGGCTCTAAAAATTGGTCTAACAATTCAAATACAGACTCTACTAAATTGAGGCTACGGTCTTGATCTACCGACTTAATGCCTGTGGTATTAGGTGCCATATCCGAAAGAACTACCTGAAATTGCTCCGGGTGCTCAATTTGCGCTAGAGAAGAGACGTCAAAAATATCCTGCTCAAAGAGTTTTACGTTTTTAATATTTAATAATTTTTTATTGACCGGCTTGATGTCTAAACCAACCACTTTGCCGGCTTCTCCGACCTTATTAGAAGTGTATTGAATCCACGAACCAGGGTGATAGCCAAAATCCACAACCGAATCTCCCTCGGCAATAATTTTGTACTTGTCATCAATTTCTTCCAGCTTATAAATGCTTCTGGCCAAGTAATTGTCCTTCTTGGCCTTCTTAAAATAATGATCTTTAACTTTGAATACCATAATCAGTAATGCTCTTTTTAAAACTGTCCGACTTCATTTGCAGCACATTGATACCATATTTCTTAACCTTTGCAAGAAGAGTGGATTTACTAATACCCACCTGAGAACAGGTCTGATTAATCTTACCTCGGTTTCTTTCTAATGCTTGAGAAAGGAAGAGGCATTCAAAACGATTTAACGCATCGTGATATTGGCCAGCGGTTGGGGCGCTTCCTGGCACCTCTTCGATCCAAGTCGGAAGGTTTTTTAACTCTACCAAGTTACCTGGACAGGTGGTGACAATATACTCCATACAGTTTTTAACTTCCCGGATATTCCCAGGCCAGCCATAAGACTTAAGGCGTTTCATAGCGCCATTTGAGAGGCTCAAGTCTAGCCGCTGCTCCTGCGTCTTGAAGAGTTCGAAGTATTGGTTGATGTGAAAGAGCAGCTTCACAGGAGACTCTACCAGCGGCTTTAAATCCAATTGAAAAACTCTAAGTCGGTAAAAGAGATCCTCTCGAAATTTTCCCTCTTTAACCAGGTCCAGGAGGTTCTTATTTGTGGCGGCCACCACCTTGCCCTTAAAGTTTTTTGCGGCCGGTGAGCCGACGGCAAAATAGATCCTTTCCTCTAACAGTAAGAGCAGTTTTTTTTGCAGCTCAATCGAAATTTCGGCTACCTCATCGAGAAAGAGAGTTCCCCCTTGGACGCGATCGAGATAGCCCTCTTTTGCCGAGATGGCCCCTGTGAAGGAGCCCTTTGCGTGACCGAATAGTTCACTTTCAAATAGGCTTTGAGTCAGGCTGGCCAAATGGGCGGTTACAAAAGGGCGGCTTCTCCTAGGGGAAAGTTGATGGATTTGTTTGGCCAGTTGAGATTTACCAATTCCATTCTTACCGGTGATCAGCAGTGAAGAATTACTTTTTGCAAAAAGGGTCAGATCATTTTCCATAAATTACCTCCGTCTAGTCAGGTAACATGGAGATCATTTCGGAGTGAAAAATAAATCATTTTGCTCGGGTATATTCCGTTTTTGCAGGCCGGTTAGCTTTTGGCAGTGTGGCAGACCAAATATTAATATTTGGTAGTTTTGATTCAATTGTCAGATTTTAGGGATCTTTATCCACAAAAAGGGGGGAGTTATTCACATTTCTCAGCTCTCGAGGGGATAAAAACCGATAAAATTGATATCGCCATAATTTCATATAGATACGGATTTTTTACACTGCGAGCTAAGGAATAGGGGTGTTTAAAAAGAAGCTTATTAACATTTAAAATTTAGTTATTCACAATTTAGTGAAAGGGCTTCTGACAAGCCCTGGGGCCATTTTATCACCAATTACTAGATCGCTTTAGTGGCCCAAAACAGCTCAGTCTTCTGTCGACAAAACTTCTACTTGACCACCATCGTCAACGGAGAGCGCCATAATTTCATGTGCTGCACCACTGATGGCTACCAGATTCGTTAAAAGCTTAACTGAACCAGTCTCCACGTCCACATAAACATGGGGCGGATTTTTAAACTCAGATCTATTAAGTTGAAGCGAATCAATGAATTGATTATAGAGGTTACTTGTTAATCCAGAACTAAACAGAAGGACTCCTTTCCGATGCTCTTAACTCTAATCAATTAAAGTGTAGCACGGATTGCTATTCAAGAGTCAAATAGTCGAATAAATATCTTCACTCGCCCTTCAAAGTGGGAATCTAGCAGGCAAATCAGAATATAGATTAAGTAGATCATGTTGCGGCTGGAACGCAGGCGACTGATGGTTTGAAATAGAAGCTCTATGGGAACTAAACTCAAGACTGTTATAGGCCACATCAAGGCAAAGGATTTGACCAGGTAGGAGTCAAATACGGTGGAAAAAAGTAGTAGAATCAAAAGACTCAGCCCTAGATCCCTTACTCTTTCCATATCAAATTTAAAGTTTTTACTAAGGGGCTTTTCTGGGTAAATAGATTTCCAAATTAAAATTCCTAGGCCAAATATTGATAGCGAAAAGAAGGCTTTTCGATCCAGTATCTGAGAAATATTGCCAATGAAATGGATATTTAAATTCTGCAAGTTCTCAAATGAATCGAGATGGGTAATCAAGACGATTAAGGTTAATCCAAGGCCCCAAAGTGAATATTTAATCAGCTGCTTCCTAAACCAAATGGTCTTGTCTTTTAATAAAAAACCATAGAGCAAGCCAAGTTGAACAAAAATTAAAAGGGAGTAGGTTTGGTTAATTACGGCGCCCCAATAATTGATTAAACCTAAAAATAATCCCGCTCGGTAAGTTGAACTTTTTACCACCCATAGCAGGGACCAAACCCAAATTAACGAGTAAGTTGTAGTGATGGCGTCACCATAATTACTGGCCAGTATTTTTGAAAAAGACCAAGATGAGAGCAGGGCAAAGACACCTAAAAGCGACAGTCTTCTAGAGACAAAAAATCGTAATAATGCGTAGAGAGTTAAAAGAAAAAATCCCAATCCAACCACATAAAAATGCATTGACCAGGCCAATTTAAAAAGCCGTGGATATTTTTTAAAGGGGTAATAATTAACCGTTAAAAAGTTCCAAAATTGATTGCTAAATTTTTCAAGTGGATCAAAAAATAATTTGAGAGCATCTTGATTGGTAAGTGATGGCAGATCGGGAATCGAAAAAATAAATAGCAGTAAAACCAGCCCAACCAAGGTCTTTTCAAAGCGATCCAAATAACGAAACTCGCCAAAGTTAGTGGTCACTGATTCTTTGATAATTTTTCCGCGGGTCGGCCAAGAATAGAAAAGTCCCAGCACCACCCAGGTGATCCAGAAGGAATTATAAATCCATTTTGAAGGTAGGAAGGCCAAGAGGTTGAAATAGACTATGAAAAAAGTCATTCCCATAAAAAGCCGGTAAACTACCCGGTCGATCGAGGAGTTCACCCTGAAATAGATCTTTAGGCGGTGATCAATTTCCTTTCCCAATAAGAACCATTGGCTGACCATGAAGAGGATATACAACGCCATCATAGCAATGAGGGTAATTTGGTCTAATTCCAAAGACTTAGGAAGTAAGATGGGAATTAGTAGGAATGAAAAATAGGAAACCAGGCGAACTAAGAAGAATTTCGACTTAATTAATAAAATTCCCGAGTTTTCCTCTAAAGTATTCTGCATAATAACCGATCATTTTAGTAGGTCATGGCCGTAGTACGCTATGATCCTACTCCTCGAAGAAGAAAAGACCGGACCCCATCCGGTCTTTTTCATTTTAGGGGAAAAAGTCCGCCCTTCCCATTAAATTCCGCTGATAGGGGCAATCAATGCCTAACTAGAGCTCATTGCATCAAAAACTGCCTATGATACTCTATAGTGGGGAATATTGGATTGTGACAGAATCCCCTCAAAGCTGGTTTAAGGCCAGCTGACGATCTTTTTAGGATGAATTGATCGGAGCGTTTTAAGCTCGAAATTTCAGGAGGAAAAACCATTGGGAATTTCTTTTGGTTCCATTAACACAGGTCTGCCTAAGGACATAGTCAAACAGATTATGGAGGCAGAAAAAATTCCATTGAAGAAAATGGAAGGCCGTAAAGAAAAAGTCAACGCCAAGAAAAAATTGGTGGATGAATTAATTGGTCTGGTTAATGGCATGCGCGGAGACCTACTCGCCAGTGGCAACGCCCGATCACTCCGTGAATTAACGGTTAATACCCGAGATGACCTAGTCAACGTAACGGTTGATAAAAATAAAGCCGAACCAGGCACCTATCAATTAGAAATTGTTCAACTGGCCCAAAAATCCACCGCCATGACTTCTGGTTTTGAAGATCCAGATAATAGCTACGTTGGCGTCGGTTATATTCAGTACAGTCTCCCGGATGGAAGTAGTCGCGATATTTACATTGATTCCGACAACTCCTCTCTGCGTGGAGTGGCAAAACTAATCAATCAAAATAACGACGCCGGAGTTACGGCGACAGTCATCAATGATGGCAAGGGCACCGATACTCCATGGCGATTAATCATGAGCCTGAAGGAAACTGGGGACGAGCAAATCGCTGATTTTCCCTATATGTATTTCGTTGATGGGGAAGATGATTTCTACCTCGAGTACGAGAGAAAAGCTCACGATGCCATAGTAAAAGTTGATGGCTTTGAAATTGAAGTCGATGAAAACACCATCAATGATGTTGTTCCAGGAGCCACCATTGACCTTAAGAAAGCCGCTCCAGGTGATGAATTTTCAATTACAATTGGTGAAGATATTCAAGCTGTCTCTGAGAAGATTACCGGGATCATAGAAAAAATTAATGCTGTCCTTGGATTTATTAAAACTCAAAATACCCTCGATGAAAAATCCGACACCACCAAAACTCTTGGTGGAGATATCACCCTACAAAATCTCGAGAGTCGAATTCGCTCTGTCATTTTTCAGCAGGTTGATACTGCCCAAGGATGGAAACGAATTGGTGATCTCGGGATCACATTTAATCGCGATGGTTTAATTCAATTAGACGATAAGAAGCTAGATGCCGCCATAGCCAAAGATTATAACTCTGTTTCACAAGTTCTTACGGGATGGTTTCCTCCGGGAAGTGAAGGTAAGAGTGATGGCTTTATTGATGATCTCAAAGAAGTTGTATCAACTGTTCTCAGAAATCCCGACGGCCTTTTGACCAATCGTAAGAATACTTTTCAATCGAGAATTAAGCAGATTGATCGCAGGATAGAACAGAAACAACGAACACTTGAACAAAAAGAAAAGAACTTAAAAAATAAATTCGCAAGACTAGAAAGCACAATAGCTAAAATTAAAAACCAAGGAGCGGGAATAGCCGCTCTCGGCGCTGGGGGACCAAACCCAGTAACACAGCTTGGATAAAGCTGAGGAGTAAGACATGAGCTACGGTTTAGGAGCCTACAAGAAGACATCAATTCACACTGCCAGCAAGGAGCAAATTCTTTTAATGCTCTATCAGGCGGCGATTAGGAACTGTAAAAAGGCGATCGATGCAATCGAAAGCAATCAAATTGCAAAAAAGGGTGAGTATATTGGAAAAGTCCAAGACATTGTAATCGAGCTCAATAATAGCCTCGATTTTGAAGTCGGCGGAGAAGTTGCCACCGAGTTATCCTCACTTTACGACTTTGTTCTTTTCGCCAGCACACAGGCCAATATTAAAATGGAAAAGGAACCACTAGAGGGTTGCTTAAACGTTTTAAAAACTCTTTATGATGGATGGGCCGAAGCCATTAAATCACAAAGGAAAGAAGAAGTTAACAATTCTGCAAAGGCTTAATAATGTCACAAAATATAAATAAGTTAATAATTCGGCACCTCCAATACCTAGAGCAAGCAAAACAATTGACTTGTCAGGTCCTTCACCTTTCATCGGCAGAGGATATTGATCCAGTATTTAGAGAAATAGAAAACCGTGACCGTCTAGTACAAATAATAAGGCAGGCCCAATCCCAAATCGAAGAGGCCATCGAAAACCTTACTCCCGACAAAATTACCCGCGGCTTCGTCCAAGTTGTAAAAAGCTGGCAGGCAGATACAGACTTCTGGGCCGAGAAAGTCAATGAGATGGATATGCAAGTGGTAGCCAATTTAGAAATCGCCAAAAGAAAAACTTCAAATGAAATTGCTCAAGTTTTTTCTAATAAAAGTAAAATTAAAGGCTACAATTTAAACGACCTCAAAAAATAAAACTGTCTTAATAAAGCAAGTACTTACACTAGGAAAAAAGTCCATTATATTGACAACACCCCCTCTAGTTGGGGTACTATAAAGGAGGTAATTAATGAGTAATTACCCTATAAGTCGCAACCAAATGATCCTTAAGGAAGAGGAACAAATGGCATTAAAAAAAAATTACAAATTTCTAAATTAACAACTGCAAACTAGAGGTTTCCCTATGTCTTCGGCCGATCTATTGCCTTACGAAATTAAAATTTCAAAAACTGAACAAAAAGTTCCCGTGGTTGAAGGAGTCCATCTCCATTCAATCTACAATCCCGATCGAGAGGCTGAAGGATTTGTTGCGAAACACTTAGACAGCATAAAAGACAATTCGAAAGTCTTAATTTTAGGTTTGGGTTTTGGTTACCACGTAAATCATATTGTTCAAAAGTTAAAACAACTCTACGGAACAGCTTTCGAGGTCTGTGTTATCGAACCGAATCGACAAGTCTATAACGACTGTCTATCACTTAATAACTTAAACCTTTCTGAAAATATCTCCGTTCATTGCTTTGATCATGTCGATTCATTTTATAGAGAGCTAGGAATCGTAAATTTCCTAAAAGAAAAACCAGTCGTTCTTATGCACCCTGCTTCATATAATCTATATCAAAATTTTTTCAGAGAATTCTTAACTTACAAGGCGCCTAGAGACATTAGGCATATTCTAGATTCAATCTCAAACCCTGAGGTGAAATCTTATTTGAATAGTTACTCATCGGCCCTTACTTTGGACCATGTACTTGATCAGCTAAAAAATGAAACACCTATTATCGATAACCCTGTTGAATTCGCATTATTGGCCTTCAACGAAATTGGGTCTTTATCTACCTGCGAGGAATCCCATGAGTGATATTTTATTAATAAACTTCAAACGATTAGGTGATATTTACTCTAGTGCTCACCTCATTCAATCAATCGTAACAAAAGATCCGAGTACTAAAGTTAGTATTCTTGTATTTAAAGAATTTGAATTAGCGGCTAGGTCTATTAAGAATGTCGCCAATGTCTATACCGTTAATAGAAAAGAAATCGAAACTCTAAAAAAGAATAGAATTTATTCAAATGGTTTCGCCCTCAATTCTTTCTTTGACGATATTAATGACATCGCAAATTTAAAATGGGATCAGGTAATAAATTATTCCAACGATAGGCTCTCAACTTATTTGACTTCACTTTTAACTATTGGCTCAAAACCTGAATATGCAGGGATTCGTTTTACAAAGCGACAAACCGTAGAATATTCTTCAATTTGGTCCATTATATTTAACGATGTCTTAACATCTTACAAATATACTCCCGTTAACTTTAATGATGCTTACCACCACTTGATAGGCGCTCAATTTCAAATTTCAGAAGATAGTATAAAAACCAATGCCAAATATAATGAATCTGCTTTTAAGAACTTTACTCAACTAAGAGAAGCAGAAGCACGCAGTGGCAATCAGATCAAATTAGTTGGCATCCAACTAAAAACTTCTAGAGCATCAAAAGATATTCCAATGGAAACATTGACTGTTCTGGTTAATAAAATCTTAGATTGTCCTGAACTCTATCCAATCTTATTAGTCGCCCCATCTCAAGAAGAAAAGGCCATTGCCAATAAAATAAATGAACATTTCGACAATAGCCTAGTAAGTGTTGAGGCGGACTTGAAGGCACTGCCTTCAGTATTGATAAATTTGGACCTTGTGATTACACCAGACACTTTAACTAAACATATGGCCGACTTAGTTGATACTCCCGTCATTGAGGTTTCTCTGGGTGAAGCACCTCTGTTTAAACAAGCCACAGTCAACCCTCAAAGTATTGTTCTTTCAGTAGACCCGGCACTTAGAGAATTCAGCGTAAAAAAGACTGACAGTGACCTAATATGGAAAAATCAAAATAAAATGATTGAGGCGGCTGATATTCTCTCGGCTGTTTTCTATCTACTCAATGAAAATACAGCACTCAACTTGGGCCAAAGAGTCTGCGCCTACCAACCGGTTAGAGATGGACTAGGATATCGCCTAAAATTGATCGCTGGAGAATCCGATCCTCAATGGGAACTCGCAAGACAGCTAGGTCGTTGCTACATGATGAAGAGCCTCACCGGCCTTAAAACAGATGAGATTTTTTCTGACTTAGTAGAACTTCCAAGACAACAAATTCGAAAATGGCTAGATGGCGAAAAAGCAAAAGTTTCAGAGGCCAGTAAAAACCTGCTTGGGGCCATTCGCTCGCTACTACAAGCTGGAGAGAATAGCGCAAAAGGTGGAGACTTTGTTCGATCTTTAGATAAATTACTTCTCTCGAGCGAAACCGACTCTCTAGTATCCCTTCCAAGTCTCTGGTTTAGGGCCAATATAGAATCGCTCAATTCAACAACCCTTGAAGAGAATATAAAAGAGGTCGAAGGCCTTTTATACAAGTTAAAAGGCGAATACCAAAAAGTTTTTGATCTTTTAAAAGATTTTGAAAATTTTGCTAACAAAGAAAGAATACTACGGGCCACTCAGAACCCAACTCCTTCTGAAGTAGCCCCCGCTTAGGACATATATGGAAAATATAAAATCTGAACTCCAAAGCTCTATTGACGCCATCACCAAAAAAGCCGGTGAGGGTTTGACTTTAGAGGCAGAGGACTTAGAAATATTATTTCTTGCAACTTTTATAGATGAGGAGCAACGTGAACGCGCCAAAAGTTGATCAATTCGAGGGAGAACCTCCAGTAGAGCCGCAGCCGAAAACTCTAGCGATTGTACAAATTACTCGTATAGGTGATTTGCTACAAACTTATATAGCCGCAAAAAGCTTAAGAACACAGCGTCCTGATCTTAGGTTAGTTCTGATCGCTCGCAAAAGCTTCGCAGCACCTCTTAAGTTTCTTTTAAGTGAAGTCTTTGACGAAATATTCATGCTTGATTATGAACGTCTTATAGAAAATGCTCATAGCTTGAGTGATATCCAGGACAATTTAAAAGAGTTTACAGGGAAAATAAACAATTTAGAAATCGATGTATTAATTAATCTTTCATTCTCTACAACTGCTGAGTATTTTACCTCATTAATTCAAAGTAAATTCTTACTCGGTCCTGTCAGAGCAAATAATGGTCTCCTATCTATTTCAGACAAATGGTCAAAATTTGTATTCTCAAATGTTATGCGAGGTGACTTAAACCCATTTGCTCTAGTTGATATTTTCAAATTTATTCTAGGGGTCGAGCTCAAACAACCAGAACCGATTGTTAAAAAAGAAAACACTCTTAAAAATATGGTTATTCACCCATTTGCCTCCCAGGATAGAAAATATTGGAAAAGTGTAAAGTGGGTTGAACTTATCTATAAAACTCTTAAAGAAAAACCTGAAACAATTATTTCGATTGTCGGGTCAAAAGAAGAAAGGGAAATAGCAGAAGAAATTGCAAACAACCCTATCTTATCGAAATTTCGCAAATCAATTCGAAATCTAGCTGGTCTGACAAGTATCGAGGAACTTTTTAATCATTTAAAAAGAGCAGATCTATTCGTAGGTCATGATTCAATGGTTGGTCATCTTGCAGCTATTGCTGAGCTCCCGACAATTACTATTTCACTAGGCAGTGTAAGGCCCAATGAAACTACCCCATACTCAACTAAAGCTATCAATATTGCGCCTAAGACAAAGTGTTTCCCTTGCTTTCCAGATGAGAAATGTGAATTCTATCAATGCCACGCAGATATAGGGCATCAAATAGTCTATTCTGCAATCAATCAAATTGCTGGCAAGGGAGAAATTACAGTTGAGCAGATGGAAAAAGAAAATAGTACCTTTTACTTAAATTCTGTAAACTTTTATGCTTCAAATTTTAAAAGCACAAACCTCTTTTCGCTAAACACCTTAAATAAAGACTATAGTGATGTAAAAACGATCATGAGAACTTTTCTTAGGATGGGATGGCTCTATCTCTTCGAAGAAAAAGAAGAAAATCATGACTATCCCTTAATCAATGCAACAATCTATGATCAATTGGTAAATGTAAATGAAGGTTTGAAAAATCTATATGACCTAGCCGAGTTTGGAAAAAAATATTCGAAAGATATAATCGAGGAGGTCTCTAGTGATACTCCTGACATCGCTAAAATTAAAAGTCTTAGCGGGAAAATAGACGAAATTGATGAATTACAAGAAATCGTAAGGCAAGGCTATCCATTATTAGCGCCAATTGTGGATTACTTTAAAGTAGATAAGGCAAACTTAAAGGGACAAAATATTGTTCACCTCTCTGAGAGTTCTTTTTATTCTTATCACCACTGCTCATCTCTTTGTAATATCATGTTCGAGCTAATCCAGAAGACTGTTTCAGAATTTAAAATCAAAAACACCAATTACAATACAAATGAAAAAGAATCCCAAGGGGGGCAAGTATGACTCAAATTACTGTTAACCAGAAATCTTTTAAGAGCGAGACTACTGAATTCGCTAAAGAGGCAACTCTTAACGAAGTTTTAGATCTCATTCTTGACGAAGTTGGCGAAAATGAAATCATTACAAATATTCAAATAAATGGGCAAGACATTGCAATTGACGAGGAAGAGAAATACCTGGCTGGCCAATTTCAAGACTATGATAAAATCGACTTCACCTTACAGTCTTCTCTCGAGCTGGCCTACGAGGCACTCGAGTCTTGCAATAGTTATATCGATGTCGTGATCGAAAAAATTCAACTCATGTCTGACCTTTATCAATCAAATAAGGCCGGTGAGGCGAATGAAATTTTTGGTGAAGTTATCGAAATTATGGACCTTTTCGTACAGCTTATTTCAAAAATTACTAAGACAATCCGAACTCATTTAGGTGAAGCCTTTCAAAAATCAAATACCATTCAAAAATTAGAAATTCACCTACTTTCGGTATTGAAAGCATTAGTTCCGGCCAAAGAGAAGGATGACATCATCATGCTTTGTGACTTGCTAGAGTATGAATTAGTCGATAACCTCACCCAATGGAAAATAAAGGCTATTCCAGAGCTAAAAAATCAAAAACAAGCCTAAAAGCGCTTTCAAAACTCAAAAATATATCATCTCAAAAATTATACCTTGCCCCAAAATCTGAACCTATCAGGGTTCAGACTTTGGATGGCAAGATTACTTTTTCGTCGAGCTTACAAGTCTTAGAGGATGTCTCTTTTGCCAGGTCTGACAATAACTTGGATTTTGCTAAAAATATATCTGATCAGCTACAGAAGTCTTTTTCACAAAATGATAGAGAAATGAATCTTTCTTCTCGGCAATTTAAGTCACACGAGAAATCAATAAAAAAATTCAACTCAAGCCTTGCAAATTCAAATTCAGAATTTCAACAAACAATTACAAAACAAACCGAAATATTTTCTATAACTAATTCGCTTCACTCTATTCAGACACTTCCACAATTTTTGTTAAAATTAAATTCGCTTAAAGGCTATGAGGCCTGTCAACTTCTAGTCCACGAACGGGGCTCTTTAAATGTAAACAGCTTCTTTTATGGAACAGGAAAAAATTTAGATTTTAGTTCCACTTCTACTAAGAAATTTAATGATATTTTCAATTTAATTAAGAAAAGTAAAAATCGAGATTTTAATCAAACCCAAATCCTGGAATCCGAGCTCAATATTGTCGGAACATTTTTAGCACAGGAGTTTAATAGCAAAACTCACCGACTTGTTCTGATACTAAGTAGAAATGATTTTCTTCCTCCATCTTCCGAAGATCGTGATTATTTTGATAAGTTATCATTAATTTTAGACCCAATGCTAGAGCGATTTTTACAAATAGACCTGCAGAACGCTAAAAATAACCACACTATTTTATTATTCGAGTCCTTGCCTATACCAATGGCCCTGGCCGACGAAAATCAAAATATACTTTTTCAAAACAAACTATTTAGTGATGAAATTGTGAATGAGTTTAAAAAGGATGCTGGCCGCTTTACCGTTTCCTCTCTTTCAAATGGCCAGCAGCTTATCTGCTTGCCAGTAGGCTTTGATAAAACAACTGCCGATATTCATCATCACCAAAGGGTTTCTCTTTTGGGGGAGTTACTCAATACTCTACGCCACGAGCTTTCAAACCCCTTATTCGGAGTTAATCTTGCATCAGATTTACTAAAGTCTGAGTTTAATGACGAGGAAATGACTACAACCATTAGCCACATTTCGGATAATACTAGTCGTTGCCAAACTATTATCAAAAACTTCTCAAATCTCTATCAGAAAGATGACCAGAGTTATCAAATTAATTTAAGCCTATTCATAAAAGAAGTTATTACACTTACTAAAAGTGAGAGTAGGGGTATTAAGAAAAATGTTCTTATACAAGACGTTAAATTTTTGAAAAATTTTGAAATCACTAAAAATCAAACTTGGCTTTATCAGATACTTTTTAATCTAATGATTAACTCGGCCCAGGCCATCGCTAGCTCAATCCAAGATATAAAAATGCCCACTATAGAATTAAAGGTTACCTATAATAAAAAAGAGCAAGAGCTCAATTTTACGGTAAAAGATAATGGCCCGGGAATCCCTATTGATTTAGCGCCGGATGTCTTTGATCCTTTTTTTACTACAAAACGAAATGGCACCGGCCTTGGACTTTCTATCTGCAGGAATTTAAGTCATAAGCTTGGTGGTCAGCTCAAATATCAAAATAATGAACTCTCTATTGGTGCAACTTTCACCTTAACTCTACCTATTGATTCATTGGGGGCCTACCTTTGAATTCTCCTCGAATTTTAATAATAGAAGATGAGCTACTAATTCAACGCTCCTTAAAAAAAATGCTAGAAAAAAAAGGTGCCGTTGTGGATGCCTTCTCATCAGGACGGGAGGCCATTCCGGTACTCCTTTCGAAAGATTATGATCGCATTGTCTGTGACCTTATGCTCCAAGATGTCACCGGATTTGATGTGATAGAAGAAGCAAAGCAAAAATATTCATTGAAGGAGATTGGCTCCTTATTTATAATTATTACTGCCTACTCATCTCAACAGGTACTCGACAAAGCCGCCCAATATGGTTGCCAAGTTCTGAGCAAACCCTTTGAGGATCTTGAACGTGCACTTGATATTTTCCTCTGCACCAAAGAGAAAAGTGAATTATGAAAAGAAAAAATAATGCGATTTCAATTGTCCTCAAGCCAAAAACAGGAGGCGGATTTAACACCTTGCTGCCAAATTTAACCACCTGGCTCAATAAGAGGAAATTCACTGTCCAATTTCTTTGTCACGAGGCCGAAAGAATAAATAGAATTTTTCCCAACCTTCCTAAGAAAATATGTTTTGTTGATGAAAAAGAAATGCACAGCTCGTCTGATTTAATTATTTCTCTCGGAGGAGATGGAACACTCTTAGGTCTTTGTCGAACTGCCTCTAAAACATCTCCGCCTATTTATGGCGTAAATATGGGAAAGCTCGGTTTCATTACCGAATTCAATAAGTCAGAGCTATTTGATGAGCTTGAAAAAATAATTAAAGGAAAGTTCAAAACCTTTAAGGTTCCACTCTATAAAATAGAAGTTTTTAGCAAAGGGAAGTCTACCAAGACTACTGGCCATTTTATTAATGATGCAGTGATGACCAAAGGAAAACTTTCTCGCTTGATTACACTTTCTGTCGATTCTGAAGAAGAGCATATTTACAATGTTTCAGGCGATGGCCTAATTCTCTCTTCTCCCATAGGCTCAACTGCTTACAGTTTAGCTGCCGGTGGACCTATTATTCACCCGGACGTTAACTCTATTGTTTTAACGCCTGTCTGCCCACATGGACTCACTCATAGGCCACTAGTTCTTCCAAGTACTACCAAAATAACTTTTCGAAATATGACAAAAGAGGGAGAGGTTACCTTAACTCTCGATGGCCAGGAAGCATTTGAAATTTCCCGCAATCAATCTATAAGAATCTCAAAGTCATCTACCAAGTATGCAACCTTGGTTAAGAACCCATCGCGCGCTTACTTTCATACACTCAAAGAAAAATTTACTCATGGTCGCCAGAATTAACTAGAAGAATTCTTATTGGACCGGAACAGCACAGTACCAATAGCCTGGCTTATAGGAATTACCATCTGTAGGCACCCCTTTTTTCAGGATACAATCCAATTCATTCTTTACCGAGAGATAGGCAAGGCGGTATTCATCACCTATACAGAGGTCATTGCAGGCCTTAAACCAGCTAACCTTTTGCTTGTTCCGGACATCAATCCCTATATCTGTGCACTTTTTCTGAGTCCCATCTTTCCCGAAACGGAGAGCACAAGATTGCCCAATCCCCATAATACGGACCGTTTTTATTTCATCCATATTAAGAACTTGGTTAGAGTAGAGTTTCTTTTCAACCCCTGAACACGAATAGAGTGTGAGTAGAAGAAGAAGTTTGAATAGCGAATTTTTCATAATGTCCTCATGGAATCTGCGTAGCTTACTCGTAAACTAAGCTAGTTCGTTTTATTTTTGCTGCAAACCATTTGGTAAAAACATGGGCACCATACCAATTCAAATGATCCATATCGTAAATTGATTCTTCAAATAAATGATCCTCAGGACCGGGGGTTCCCATCACTGTACCGTAAGGGTATTTCGGCATGAAGAGGCGATTAAAATAGAAGCGGTTGTCTAGTTTTGACTCAAACGGCTTAGAATCTACATATGTATGAGTGCACTTTTTAAGTTCACTTAAAGTTTCTTTATAACTTTCATTCATCTGAGCAGAATAGAGCGACCTTAACTTGGGACTCTCCGGGATGTGAACCAAAACTAATTTTATTCTTTTCTTAGATATATAGGAACAGAAATTTTTCAATTTTTGACTAAGGTCTTTTGTGTAATTCCATTCCCTTAATAGTTTTTTCCAATTATTATAGGATAGATTTTTATTTTTCTCTATATAGTCATGGTATTTTTCTAAGGGAATATTATTTAATTTATTGCTAATATATTTCAATTTTCCAAATCGTTGACGCTCCCATTGAAGGGCCTGGGCCTTTTGGCGCCTTTTAAAATCATCCCATCGCCAAAATCTGCTTATCCTTTTAAAATAATCAATACTAGTCATTCCTTTTATCTGTCCTGAATTAATTACCTTAATATGCTGTTCGATTGATTTCTTTTTCGATCCTATATCAAGAAAAGCTCTCGATGATAATCCGTATACAATCACTTTCGGGGTATAATCGCTTTCTTCCATTTTTTTCTTTAAAATATCCCAAGTCTCAAGGTAAAAACCTCCTAAAAAGCAACTCGAGAGGCTCTTCGTCCCCAGCTCCTTGGCCATAAGAGACATATCCCAACCGGCGTAGTTATGAGAGTCTCCAAAGAAAAACCAATCCGCCTTCTTGACTCCAAAAACCTGGCAACCAAAACCTCCTGTATGGGTAAGCATTCTTAGATAGCGGTAACCCGATAAACCTTCCCAAACATTCTCAATATAATACTTTTTTCCATAGCCAAATAAGCCACTGACCATTGCCAATAGAATCACTAAGCTAAAAAAGAATTTCTTGGACCTATTCACTAATTCTCACCTAAAATTGAAAATATATAAATTTAACTTCTCTTGATAAGTATAAAAAACTTCCAAACCCTACAAATAATAAAAAACAGCCCCAGGCTAAATTAGGCTTCCATTGTAATTTTTTAATTTTTAGAGATGTTTCTTTGTATGAAAAAAGCTCTGCTGTATTGGGCGCCCAGAATGCAAGAATCAATCCTGTGACCAAGATAATCCAATCGAAGTTATGTAACTTGACCGTACTGGAAAAATTAAAATTAAATAGCATTTTTTCTAGAATCTGATCGGCATCACTAATCCCATCGGCACGGAAATAGGTCCATGCAATAGCTACGCAGATAAAAGTCAGTAAACGTGAAAGTGCTACCGGAATTCTAAAACTGGTACCGCTAAAAAATTGACTAAAAACCCTGTTCACTATTAGAAAGAGGCCATGCAAGGCGCCCCAAATAACAAATGTCCAACCAGCACCATGCCAGAGTCCTCCTAATAACATGGTCAGGAATAGATTAAAGTTGTGTCGAATTTTCCCAACCCGATTACCTCCTAATGAGAAGTAGAGATAGTCCCTTAGGAAAGTTGAAAGAGTAATATGCCAACGGCGCCAAAAATCTGCAATCGAAACTGCTTTATAGGGAGAATTAAAATTAATAGGTAATTTAATTCCTAGCATTCTTCCAAGGCCGATTGCCATATCAGAGTAGCCGGAAAAATCAAAATAGAGCTGAAGGCTATAGGCCAAGACTCCAATCCAAGCGGTGGGAGTGGTGAGACCCGAGAAACTTTTTAAATCAAAAATCTGGTCAGCTACCAATGCTAATGTATCGGCGATATAAACTTTCTTAAAAAGACCTATCAGAAAAATAGAGAGCCCTTTTGCTAAATTTTCATAACGCTTTTCCACAATTTCAGGAAGTTTCTCATCTGCCAATTGAGGAATGATGTCGCTGTGATGAACAATCGGTCCTGCTATCAATTGAGGGAAAAAGGCCACGAAGAAAGTGTAATCGACCAGTGAGTGGTAGCCACCACTTACTTTCTTGCGATGGACATCAACTAAATAGGCAATCTGCTGGAATGTGAAAAAGCTTATTGCGAGCGGAAGTATAATTTGTGGGACTGTAAAACCACTTTTAAAAAGACCATTGATATTAGTAATCAAAAATCCTGCGTATTTAAAATAGCCTAAGAGAAAGAGATTAAAACAAACCCCTAGTATTAAATAGTTTTTAGAAGCTCCTGCTTTTCCCTTGTTGTAGATTAGTTTTCCAAGGCCATAATTGATGGCGATTGAGAGAGCAATAATCCAACCCAAGCGCCAGTTCCAATAGAGATAGAAGAAAAATGAGCTAGTTACTAAAAAAAGCAAGGTTGCCTGGCGACTTCTCCCAACAAGCAGGTAATATCCCAGCACAACAACTGGTAAAAAAAGTGCCATAAATATATAAGAATTAAAATACATAGCGATGCCATTCTATCTCAGAGAATGGGCTTTCAAAAGGCTAAGCTGCTTTTTAAGAGGGGATTCCTTAAGGACAAGCGCCGGCGGTCCAGAATGTAATATTCTCACATTGGGCCATACAGGTATTTGAATAAGTTACGCCATCGGCGCAAACCGGATCGTATTGCATTGTGCAGAGACAAGAGACATGAACACCACTGGCATTATTTTCAGTAGTCACTTGAGCTGGCTTTTTTCCCGGCTCTTTGCCACAGGAAAAGGTGAAGAAAAAAAGCAGTGAGAGAATCAGAAATAGATTGAGAGGTTTCATAGTAGATTTATCGGAATTGCCAGGACTGGTCTTTAATTGGCCTATAAGTAGCTAAATTTTCACTCTTTTATTTGCCCGCCTCAAACGCTCAAGTAATGTTTTAACCAGTGCCTGGTACCAGCTAGGTTGATTATTGAAGAACTCCTTAAAGCGGTTTTCGGGAATCACTTTGACTACTGAATCACTAATCGCACGAACTGAAGCACAGCGAGGCTCCTCATCTAAAAAGGACATCTCCCCAACTAGCTCTCCTTTAGAAATCTTGCCTATGACAATTTCCCCATCACCCTTTTTCATAGTGGCTTCGAATTGTCCTTCTATTACAAAGTACATACCACCAGGTTCTTCCCCTTCGTTTATAAGATAGTGACCCTTAGTAATTTCTTGTTCATCAGGCATAATTTATATCACTCGGCCAGAGCTACGAACTCAGGCTCAAAATTATTAAGGTAGAGAAAAGTTTTGGTATGTTGAGCGTAACCATTATTAAGATACTGTTTATCATTATTTTGATAGTGATCACTAACATGACTATGACCACAAACAATCATGTCCCAGGAAGTATTCTTGAACCAATAATCCATATGCGAGCGGTAGCTGGCCTTGGTATCGCTACTCTCTTGGAATTGGTATTTTTTCTTATTATGCTCTTTAGAAGTTTTTGACATCCAAGTTCCCACTTTTTCTATCACCGAATAAGGAACCCAGTTGGCCAGCGTTTTAAGGGGATAGGAACGAATAATACTCTTGTAGAGCTGGTAGCTGTAATTAAAGCGCTCCAATTCATCACCGTGGCCAAAGTAGATTTTTTTCCCACCTTCACTGCGCTCTACCCCACCAACTCGGTATTCAATTCCAGACATGATTCCCTGGAGATGGAAGTCATGGTTGCCTTCAATAAAATGGACTCGAATACCTTTTTCAATCAGCTTCCCGGTCAAAGTAAAAAAAACTGGATATTTTTTCAAATAATTACTTTGAGAACCCACCATTAGATCGAAGATATCTCCTAGTAAAAAAACTTCATCACATTCGACGGTCAAGGGGTGGGTTAAAAATTTCTCTAATAGAAGAGAGGCTGGGTCTCCCCAATCCATAATATGAACGTCCGATATCACAGCATATTTCATTCTTTTATTATGGCGCTTTAAAAGGAATTAGGAAAGGGGAGTAGTGTGGATTCAATCCCCCAAGAACCTCTCTAGAGCGAACTCTAGAGAGGATGGGCTTAATGGAAAAAAACAACACATTGCTCAAGAGATTGTCTCTTCCCAAGACGAAATCTTATATATGTAAATTTTTAAATTTAGTTCGTTAGTTAGTTTTAATATCAGCTTCTAGTTGTTTAAAAGAGGGAACCCGAAGGTTCCCTCTATTTTAAACTACCCAATTAATCTCAGGGCTGAGTTTGGTATATTGTTTGCTTGTACTAATGCAGAGATACCTGCACTTTTTACCACGTTAGCAGAAGCTAATTTGGCTGACTCATGGGCGACATCGACATCTTGGATAACTGATCTGGCGTTATCTTGATTGATGGTCTGAGTTTCTAAGTTATTCACAGTCGAAGTAAGTCGACTTTGAATTGAACCTAGATTGGCCCGTTGACCTGAAACCTTTTGGATGGCTTCATCGATACTAGCAATAGAGTCTAATGCTTCACCCTTTTCACTAATTCCCGTTCCTCCGATACCAATTGACCCGGCTTGCGCGTCAGATACGGAAGTATCAAAAGAAATGCGGTTGTGATCAGCAGAGAAAGCGCCGACTTGAAAGTCGAGATTTTCCCCTTCACCACTTAAGAGTTGAGCACCATTAAAGGTAGTTGATTGTGCGATACGATCAACCTCAGTTGTTAGTTGTTGGTATTCTTTGTCGAGAAACTCTCTTTCAGCTTCACCAACAGTGTCTGAAGAAGCTTGAATGGTTAGCTCTCGAAGTCTCACTAGGATATTCGAGGTTTCATTCAATCCACCTTCTGCAGTTTGTACTAATGAAATACCATCGTTTGCGTTTCGAGTGGCCTGTCTAAGACCTCGAGTTTGCGCCTCAAGTGTAGTCGCAATTGCCAAACCGGCAGCATCGTCAGCAGCACGAGTAATTCTTTTTCCGGAAGATAGCTTGCTGAGTGATGAATCTCCCTTGTCCGAAACTTCCTTAAGGTTCTGTTGAACCTGTTGTGAAGCAATGTTAGTAGCAATTCGTAAGCCCATTTTTTTCTCCTTATTAAGACTGGTACTTTTGCATTTAACCGACTGCTTAGATCAGTTACTAACCTCTTCGACGCAACCCTTGAATACTTTAGAGAAAGAGTCGGCTATTGCCTTAAAAAAAGGCATATTGCCCTTATTTCAATAAGATAGTGATGAAAAAATTGGCCTGGATTTTGTATTAGAAAGAAGACTGGATGTTCAAAATGCCTCGATCGGCATTTAGACCTATATAAAGAAGAGAGGGCCACCTAGGAAGTGCGATCTTCACTGGTGATCCCCTCTCTTCACTATTGAGGAGATTTAAAAAAAGAGGGAGTTGCCTCCCCCCGTAATTAACCCAGTAGCTTAAGAGCGCCCGATTGAGAAGTATTAGCTTGTGCTAAGACCGAGGTGCTTGAGGCAGTTAAGATATTATTCTTAGCTAGCTGTGCACTTTCGTGAGCGATGTCAGTGTCTCGAATTCTAGAGTTCGCTGATTCTAAGTTTTCAGACTGAACTTCTAAGTTTCGAATCGTACTTTGCATTCTATTTTGAAGGGCACCGAGTTGAGCACGGTTGGTGTTAACCACATTGATTGCCCCATCAATTTTTTCTAAATTTTCTTGAGAGTCACCTTTTGTAGCGACGTTCATGCCGTCCATTCCAAGGTTACTAACGGTTACCGAACTTTCTTGCGGCTTATAATTTAAGCGGTCTTGGTCGGCATTATTATAGATCCCAATTTGGAATTCCATCGTTTCGCCCTCTCCATTAAGGAGGGACTTGTCGTTAAAACGAGTCGAGTTGGCAATTCTTTCTACTTCCGTAGTCAATTGCTGAAATTCCATATCAGTATAAGCTCTTTCTTTATCACCGACTGTATCCGAAGCTGACTGGATACTTAGTTCTCTTAGACGGACTAAGATATTATTCACTTCGTGAAGTCCACCTTCTGCCGTTTGAATAAGAGAAATACCATCGGAGGCGTTTCGTGTCGCCTGTCTACTACCGCGGATATGCGCTTTCAATTTTTCACTGATAGCGAGTCCGGCAGCATCGTCAGACGCTTTGTTGATCCGTTGACCAGAGGCCAACCTTTCAAGGTTTAGTGATTGGTGTCGCTTTACTTCGCTCAGTGAGCGTTGTGCCGCATTTGATTGGGTGTTGGTGTTAATTCGTAATGCCATATCAATCTCCTCGATTGAGTGATCCTCCTTGTTTGATTAAATTTAAACGACCTTGTTTAAACAGAAATGTATTCGGCGCCAGTAGCAAACCCCATTTGCAGCTGACAATGAACCTATCGGGGCAACCGACCAAAGCTTTAGGGAATTTTAGTGGAAAAGGTCAATTATTACGGGGGTTTAGACCGACTCTTTTAGTCAAGTATTAACCAATTGTGAATCCAAATACTGACCTAACTCATTGAAATCAAGAGAGGTATAGTTGACTATAGGCACCCGGTTTTTAAGCGCTTTAGAGAAGTAAATGAGGCGGTTTTTATCGAAATAAAAGTGATATTTTTTAAGCTTGAGCTCCGTTATCAAGCTTAAATCTTCCTGATTGGCGGCATATATCAGGACATTCTTATTACTTTTAAGCGAACTCGAAATTAAATCAGCGAACTCTGATAGGAAGACAGGCTCACTAAAGCTAATAAAATGCTCTTCGGATGGCGTCTCATTATGAATGGTAAATATATGATGGTCAGGACAGAGCTCGAGCTGCAAACGCAGTAGCATTAACTTTTACCCTGGAGGTCTTGAATCATTTGTGTGGTTGAAAAGCCATCCTTAAAGGAGAGACTTTTCACTTGCCCTCCGTTTGCTAACACAACCTCAGAGCCAACGATTTGGTCAGGGGTCCAATCGCCCCCCTTAACTAAGATGTCTGGCGCAATTTCGGTGATCAATTGCAAAGGAGTGTCCTCATCAAAAACTTCAACATGGTCTACTGATTTTAAATTATGAAGAAAGTAACCGCGGTTCTCTTGCGTATTTATAGGCCTTGCCTCGCCCTTAAGCCTTTTAACACTGGCATCTGAATTGAGCCCAATAACTAGTATCTGGCCTAGCGCCTTGGCCTCATTGAGGTAGGTTAAGTGACCAATATGTAAAATATCAAAGCAGCCGTTGGTAAAGACCACCTTCTTACCGTCACGGTTAGCTAGTAATTTCTGAAGTGGCCCTGATAGCTTCAGCGCTTGATCACTTTGCTGTCGGAGAGCTTACCTTGAAAATCTAAAAGATTCGGTAAAAAGAAAAGGGGAATAGAAAAAAGTGTAATGAGGCTTCTGACTGCCGTCATCTTTAAGGTCGGATCAGAGTTGCGCACTCCAACCAGCTCGAGACCCATTAGCCCTTTACCAGGAGTTCCAAAAAGATCGAGAAGGCTAAAATAGAGCAGGTAATAAAGTACAAAGAAAGTTCCACAAAAGACTCCAAGTTCGATTGGAGTGGCAAGATTCAGAATTACTTGGTAATTAATGCCAGCAGCTGCCACCAATAGTCCCGTGGTCACCATCACCATTAAGGCGATAAGTGCACAGTCTAGCAAGTAGGCGATGGCCTGAATTTCTGCGCTTGCTACTTTTGATTTTTTCTTCTTATTCTTGCCCTTAGTACTAATGCCTTTAGTAGCAAGACTCTTTGCAGGCAGGGGATTATCAATTCTAATTTCTCTAGTTTTTTCTCGGACTACCACTTCTGGCTGTTTTTCTGGCCGTGGAACCCGCTTTAGATTTTTGGCGGCTGGCTTGAAAAGCCCTCTGTCTCTCTCATTCTTGTGAAAGCCAAGCCCTTTGCTCATAGGTTTAAAATCAAAGTGGATATTTTCATCTAATACATCGGTTTTCTCATCAAGCTTGAGATCATTGATATTAAAATCAATTTTAATTTCAGGTTGTGACTGATTTTCTGAGTCGAAATTACCGTTCATAAATCCTCCCAAAGAGACCGTGTATTTGTGTCTTAAGTATTTCATAAAAGGTAGCAGGCCGCAAGAACTTGGTGATAGGCGTTTTAGAAAATTTTAAGACCATGTCCCATTAGAAAACCGGTCGCCGCCGAGACTGCTGTAGGGGCCCGTAATATGGGAGAGGGGAGTCTTATCGTCACACTATTTTTTAAATCTTTTAAACTGGTTTCTTCATTTTCCGTAAGTCCAGCTTCAGGGCCAATAAATAGTGCATATTTTCCAGCTTTATCCTCAAGTTGTAGCGAGTTTTCCCCATTAGGAGAGAAATAGAAAACCTGTTGGTAAGCTTCTAATAGAGTAAGGCTGTTAGCAAAAGTTGTTAGGCCTGAGTCAAAAAGAGGCTTATAGCAGTTATTTGACTGTTCCATGGCGCCAATTAATATCCTTTGGCAGCGTTCTGAATTGGGATTTTTAAATTGAGAATAAGCGCTCTCTACCAGGTGAATTTTAGCGATTCCAAGCTCGCAACTATTGCGCAATATATCTTCGAAGGCTTCTTTTTTGGGAGGCGCTAGGAATAAATCGAGGGTGCTCTCTCGCTCGATCTTCTGGCACTCGACAACAGTTAGCTCTAGCTTCTTTTTATCCAGATTGGAAACTTCTGTTAGAATCTTAAGTCCTCTTCCATTCAGCACTAGTACTTTTTCCGCTATTTTAATGCGCACTACTTTTATCAAATGCAGGGCGGATTGCCCTAAAACTTCTAGCTTCTCTCCAGCTGAGGTCAATTCAACTTCTTCAAGAACTATCGCTCGCATTTGACCAACCTCAAAGCACACCAATCAGCTTTTCTTTCTATTGAGACTAATTCAAATTGCTGGTATTTTTTTATAATCGCTGTCTCTTGGCCATTTAATAGTCCTGAAACAATTAGATGGCCACCGGGCCTGACGCATTTTTCAATAAGCGGATACTCGTCAATCAGCACATTCTCTAAAATATTGGCAAAAACCAGATCGTATTCCACACTGGGCTCAAAGTTTGATCTCAGAATTAAGGAAGACTTATCAAAGGCAGCTTCAAAATTAACATCAATATTCTGCTGGCAATTATCCAGTGCTTGCTCATCTATATCCATAAAATCAACTGTACACTTAGTCAGCTTGATGGCGGCAATTCCCAGGATCCCAGAGCCGCATCCAAAATCTAATACTGAGCTCTCGTTGTTTATTGAATTAAATACTTGGTCAAAAAATTTCAAACAGAGGTAAGTCGTCTCGTGTCCACCAGTTCCAAAACCCTGGCCGGGATAAATATAAATATTGCCTGGGGACCCTTTTTCTTCTTCTTTTTTCCATTCAGGAACAATTCGTATATTTTCTGAAACTTCTATAACGCTATAGTGCTTGCGCCACTCTTCATTCCAATCCTCTTCAATTTTTTCCTCGATCTCTAATTCAGTGTCAGGAAAAGTCTCTTGAACAAAAGAATAGAAACCATCGCTACGGGCGGAGGCCTTCTCTCCAGTAAAAAAAAATTGATATTGGTTTTTGCTATACGGCTTTTCTACTGACTTTTCCACATCAATAAAAACGTCTGGTGGAATTTCTCCCCCAGAATAGGCCCGTTCCCCTAAAATTTCATCGACTTGTTCTTCGTCCATGGAATATTCCTGGATTCCACTGCACTCAAAAGAATGGTTGGCCGAGTGGGAAATTTGCTGCCAATTCTGATCAACCAGCGGAGTCTTAAGAAGACTCACTATAAAATAACTATTTTGTTTATTTGCAGTCATTTTTTAACTTTTTTAATGGATAAAAACTTCCATTTGGTTCGAGAGTTAGGTTTTTTATACAATTTCTAGTAATCCAGATTATATGAGGATGCCAGAGATGCAAATAGGCATACTGTTTATTGGCAATTTTTACAGCTTCTTTATAGTAATTGATTCGTCTATTTGAATTCACCTCTGAGGTGGCGCGGTCAATAAATCGATCAAACTCACTATTGATAAAATGACCCCGGTTTCCCCCCTTAGGCGGCAGGCTTTTGCTATGGAAAACATATTTGAGCATGCTGGCATCAGTGAAACCAATCCAGCGACCAATTACTAAGTCATAATTTCCCTGTTTAAAGTTTCGCATAAAAGTGCCCCATTCCTGGGTCGTAATATTGACCTTTACGCCATTTTTTTTAAGGAAATCCACCATGGTATTGACCAATTCAAGAGAGGCCTTATTGCTAGAAACTTTCCAATCCAGTTCAACTAATTTGCCCTCTTTTTGAAAATATCCAGCAGAGTTTTTACTAAACCCTGCACTTTTCAAAATTAGCTGGGCCTTTTCAGGATCATAGGTATCGATAGGGTAGTACTGGTACATGTCAGCGAAGGCCTTGGAAAAAAGGCTATTTGCCAACACACCGGTGTCCCGCAATTTATACTTAATTATATCCAGGCGCGGAATAAGAAGTGCCAACGCCTTTCGAAATGAAAGTTCCGACAAGGGCCAATGGCGATGATTAATTCCAATATAACGATAAGTAGCAGAGGGGGTCTCCCAAAAGGCCAGTCCTCCCTTCTTACTTTCCTTCAGCCAATTTAATTTCCGCGGCGAAATATTGGCAATTGAGAGGTCAATTTCACCATTTATTAATTTTAAAGCTAAAGTGGTTTCATCCTTCACTACCTTGAAGTCAAGTAAAGGCAACTCTTTTTGCCTTGGTTCCAATCTGACTCCTAGAACTGAATGGGCGCCAAGCCTATAAGATCCAGCTCCAATAATATCTTTTAAAGACACGTCAGCAATACTTTCGTTAATCTTAACTATTTTTAAAAGTGCCAAGTTGCTTAAGTTTTCTAAGGAAAAATTCTTATAAATTAATTCAATATCAAAGCGCCCATGGACAATTACCTTTTCAATGCTTTCAAAAGAAAAGCGGAATACCGATTTAATTTTAGGGTTTTTGGAAATATGAAACCAACTTCGCTTAACGTCTTCTGCACTTACTGGACTACCGTCCCAGAAAGTTACGTCTTGCCGCAATTTAAAACGAAGGTGGTGTTTTCCTTTCACTATTCTTTCACTATAGGAAAGGCAGAGATGGCAGGAGAACTGCATCTTTTGATTAAAATCAGTCAGGCTAATATGCAATAGGCGGTTGATATTTTGTGAATTGGCATCAGTAGAAAAAAAAGGATTCAGATTATTTGGGGAAGAAGAAATGGCCACCCGCAAGGTATTGCCATAACTAGAGGAAATCCAAAAAAAGCAAATCAGCAAAAGAACTTTCATAGGCCTTATTATGACCTTATTTCAACCATTCGCAAATAACTTGTGAGACACTAAGGAAATGAAAAAGAGTACCGTTTTAAAAATTCAACCGATTGGGGGCGTAGGCCAAATCGGCTCTAATATGCTGCTGCTAAAAGGCCAAAAGACTTCCGCCATAATCGATTGTGGCATCTTGTTTCCCGATGACGATTCTTTTGGTCTCGATTATTTGATTCCTGACCTCTCAAAACTAGAAGAGCCAGAATACCTTCTGATCACCCATGGGCACGAAGACCATATTGGGGCCATAGCCCACGTTCTAGAACACTTTCCAAATATTAAAATTTGGGCGCCTCCTTTTGCGGCAGAATTGATTCGCAATAAGTTAAATTACAAAGGA
Source organism: Halobacteriovoraceae bacterium (assembly GCA_018646195.1). GTDB lineage: Bacteria > Bdellovibrionota > Bacteriovoracia > Bacteriovoracales > Bacteriovoracaceae > JABGVH01. The sequence goes on along the minus strand of JABGVH010000003.1, from coordinate 1,842 downwards.
CTGACCGCCACCGTAAATATTTTTGACTATCAAAGGCCACTCGTCATAGACAATTTAGAAATTCATACCATCCGGGTGAATCACTCTATTCCTGATACTTACGGCCTCTTAATCAATGAAGGTGAAAGCCAGACTTCTGTTTTCTATATCTCAGATTTTAAAGTCGATTTAGACCCTCTCTATGAACCCCCTTTTGATTTTAAAAAATTAAAAAAGCTCTCTGATAAAAGTTCCCAAAAAATCCTCTTTGCGGACAGTACCAATATTCTCTCAAGCAAAACTCATACTCCTACTGAAAAAGACCTACTTCCAGACCTCGAAGAGCTTTTAACCAATCATAGCGAGAGAATCTTCATCACCACTTTCTCTTCAAATATTAATAGAATTCAAAGTATTCATGACCTCTGTAAAAAACTAGGAAGAAAACTTGTGCCTTACGGCCGATCGATGGAAAATTACATCAAAATGGCCATCAAGACTGGTTTCTTTAATGCTGATCCCAATACCTTAAAAGAGGCCAAGAGCTACCGTGACGATGACAATTTGGTGATATTAGTGTCGGGCTGTCAGGGAGATTTCAGGTCTACTTTAAGAAGAGTAGTTACCGGCAATGACTCAAAATTTAATCTCAATTCAAAAGATCTCTTAGTTTTTTCCTCTAAAACTATTCCAGGAAACGAAAAAGGAATCCAGCAATTAATAAATACCGCCGCTCTCGAGGGTGCCAGTGTTATTACCGCCCATGAAAAACTCATTCACGCCTCAGGCCATCCCGGAAAGGACGACCTTTTAAAACTCTTTAACGAATTCAACCCCGACAGTATTATTCCAATTCATGGCGAGGCCTCCTTCCTACGGGGCCACTGCCAATTCATCGAAGAGAATTATCAAAGTGCAAAAGCGGTATTCATGACCAATTTCGATAGCCTCATCTTAGATCGAGATGGCAGTAGCTCGCTTCAATCCGAAGAGAGCTACCCTCCGCTTCTGATGCATGGAAAAGGAATTAGCATTACAAAAGAAGACCTCTCAAAGAGAAGAAAACTCGCCAGTCTCGGAATTTTTATTCTTTCCATTAATATAGATTCGACTAAGAAGCGCAGTGCTGAATTTGTTTTTGACAGCATTGGACTGCCAAAAGAACACCTGCCAGGAGATATTGAGATGAATAAATTCATCTCCAGCCAATTGGTATTTAATAAGTCTAATAATTTAGAATACTTCGCTGAGAACCTAAGAATTTCAGTCCGGAAATACCTTAGCCAAAATCTCGGTTACAAGCCGATTACTGTGGTCCACTACGTATAATTCAAGAAATTTGTTATAATAAGCCATGGACAATCAAACCCTCATTTACGCTCTCTATCTTATGTCAGGCCTACTCGGCCTAACTTTAATAACTATTTGGATTCTTATCTACCGCACTAAGAAGCAAACAGACATGATCCAAAAATCGGAAGCCTATCGCGACGCTAGCAATGAACTCGAAGAGCGCGCCTACTGCTTCAAACATAAACACGAACACGCCATCGGAATTTGCGCTGTCTGCGAAGTAGGTCTTTGCGAAGACTGCCAAAAGGATTACGAGACTCTGCATTTCTGTCCACAGCATTTTAACACCTACACCGAGTCTGAATGGCTCGATATCACGGAAGTTAAAACCACTCCCGACAACCCAGAAAAGGGTCTCTTCATCTACGATATGAAAAATAAATTATACAAGGAAAATAATATTCCTTGCTTCGTCATGACTCATTATAAAATTGATGTCCACGGCGACCAGATCGAGTCCCATATAAAACTCTACGTACGCCTCAACGATGTCGAAAAAGTGCGCGCCTC
>JABGVH010000014.1 GCA_018646195.1 Halobacteriovoraceae bacterium | reverse complement strand
ATTATAATTGGAAAAAGGCCGTCGCTCATGGCTCAACTGGCGCTGGTCAAGTTTTAGAAGAGCTGGGAATTTCACACCCCTTCGTTTCCATTAACCCAAACACCGCCAAGTTACCTAGCAATTTAAAGACAACACTCTTTCATGAATATTTTCACAACCTAGGTCATCGCCATGGCAAAGACATCGAGTACGCTTATACCTGCGAAGATTGCTGTTTTAAAAACCTGCCAGAGAAAAGTCAGCGCAAAGCAGAAGCCTGTAAGGTTTGCCGCGGGAGTTACCGTGGTGTTTCAGATCGAGAATATTTAAATGATCTTAGTAAGTGGTCGAGGCTGGCCGGTGATGGGAAGCGGGGATACAAAGCTTTAGTCAATTTTTTAAAAGATCATCCTGAAAGCCGCTGGGGAATTCTAAAGCTGGCCGAACACACTTCCCATGCAGGTGGTATCGTCGGGATTCAAATGGCCAGGATACTGAGGAAGAGACTTAAGAATAAAAGCCAACCCGAGGCCAGCCTAATTCGAGAAGCACTAAGGAATCTTTCAGTGGTAAAGAAAGAAAAAACCAAAGAAGCGACAATAGTCGCCAATGTGGTCATCGCCCTCTATCTCGATCAAGATGTCGATAAGGCATTGAGTGTAATTGAAGAAAATATCAAACCGCTAAAGGCAGTAGTTAAAAATGCTCAAAAAAGTAATCCTCCGGCCAGCAAGCAGACACTTGAAGTTTATCATCGCCTAAGAAATTCCCTCGACGATCTTTTTATCAATCAATATAGTGGCACTGTTCCTTTTGGCAGCTCTCCTAAGAACTATAGCGACCAAGTCTTTAATCTAATGGTGGAATTAGGCTACCCGATCTGGATTTAAAGAAGGCGCCCCCGACCGGAGGCGCCATGTGTGTAGAAGCTACAATAGATCATTAAGTTTGGGGATAGAGGTGATACGAGTCACATCCTCACCTCGGCATTCGCCTTCTTTACAAACTTTAACTACTCGACAACCACGTTTTTCATCCGTTACGTAATCTTTTTCTCCACGGACGAGAATTCCTTCGACAACACCTTGAGAGTTGAAAACTGCCGAACCAGAATTACCATGAAAAGTATCGAGATTTGCTTCAAACCAACCGGCCTTACTATTGTCGCGAATCGAGCCGCCGCTCGCGATTTTTTGGGGGAGACCAGAGGGATGACCTATTGTAGTTAATTCTTCTTTTTTAGAAATCTTACCGCTAGTTCTAAACTCTAAGGGGGTGTAGTGCTTCACTTTTCTATCGAGCTTAATTACCGCGTAGTCTAAACCACTCCTTTCATATTTTTGGACCAGTATCTTTGAACAAGTGTAGACGTCCGAATTCTTAACTCGGTATGTTTTAGGAAATTTTGGATCGTATTGGTATCCAAAGACGATCGATTGGTTGGCGCAATCCGATTCAGAGACCATGCAATGGCCGGCGGTTACAATCAAATCATCCCCTATAAAGAATCCAGAGCAACGGGCAGCTGCGAGCTGTTTTGCGAAGCGCTCTGTCTTGCAAACTCCCTTCTCGATCAGGGTCTTTCCCTTAATTGAGGTATGAGTCCTGCCGGCTGTTAGCTTGCTAGTTTTAATTAAGGCGACGTTGCTTTTAGCAAGGTCGGCTAGTTTTTTATCGCTCAGTTCAAATGAATCGACGCGGTCATCTTCTCCATAGATGACCTGAGTTTCATTGGCGCACACGCTGGTGGCAAATATTACTAATCCTATTAGATAAACTTTGTTCATGATCCTCTCCTGGTTGAACACTTCACACTTGTTGGTGGAATCCAAGCTTGCCTCATAAGTGGTCAGAGAAACAACTTACAGGCCCTGACATTCCAACCATTTTGTCACGGGTTACAGGTCGTGCCAGGGTGGTCCGACTTGTAAGCAAGTGTTGGCCAGAATGCCTTCCCAGTGGCTCGATCAAGGGATAGGTTGGCTTATGGAAAATTTAGCCCGCAGCCTTTTACTCGATGAATACGCCGAAAGGCGTGATAGGAATCCGCTCTATTCTGTTCGGGCATTTGCTCGCGATATGGGGATAAATAGAACTACTCTCAGCGAAGTTCTGACTAAGAAAAGAACCCTTTCTGCTAAAAATATTAAGAAGTTATCGAATAAACTATCACTCTCTCCTCTTGAGTCCCAGGCGCTTGTAGATTCACAGAAGTCTAAGCCCCTAGGTATGGAGGACGAGGATTATCTTAAACTCATGGACGACGAGTTTAAGCTGATCTCCGACTGGTATTATTTTGCCATTTTGAACTTGGCCAAAGTTAAAGGCGCCAAGGCCGATCCCATTTGGATTAGGGAGCGGCTAGGACTTACAGAGTTTGAAGTGGAAAATGCCCTCGAGAGATTACAAAGACTGGGTTTTCTTAAAATTGAAAAAGGGAAACTAATCAGAACTGCCGAGCCTATTCGGACTAATACCGACGTTCCCTCAAGTGCCTTGAGAAGTCATCACGAGCAGCACTTAAAAAATGCCTGCAAAAAAATCTACGAAGTGGAGCTTGATCGAAGAGAATTTAGTTCGATGACCATGGCGATAGACCCCAGTAAAATCCCTGAAGCTAAAAAATTACTTTTAAAATATAAAAGAAAGATTGCCAACCTACTTGAAACCGATAATCCAACTGACGTTTACCTTTTTTCAGTAAATCTTTTCCCCCTTACTAATGAGGAATCTCAATGAGAAATTTAATAATCATTTGCCTCCTCTACTGTTTTTCCAGTCAGTCCTTCGCACGTGGCGACGAGGCGGGAAATGGCGGTGGTTTAGCCGAGCACAATTTTTCCTTCGCCTATCAAAAAATCGAAGACTTTATTGCACTTTGCCTAGTCTCTCGCTGCGGATTAACCCAGAAGGAAGAAAAAGTACTTAGTACAATTTCAAACTCTCTCAAAGAAGAGAAAAAGACCTCGCAGCAGTTAGTTTTTCTTTCCAATAAAAAAGAAAAAGGTGCCTTTGTCCTAGATGGCATGATTAAAATTGCCAAGACAGGAGATTTAGTTGGAGACAGGATTTATATAAATACTGACCTACTCTACCCAAAAGAGAGAGATGGAGAGAGAACTCCAATAAGCATGGCGACAGCAGTGGCCATATTAGTTCATGAGTTTGGTCACCATCATGGAATCGAAGACCATCAGTTCCTCGATAAACTGGGATCTAAAGTTAAAGCACTAATCCAAAACGAATTTGTACAAGTTCCCTACAATATCTTTAAGAAACTGGACCACGCTCTTACAATTGATTATTGGCCGGTTAAAAAGCCCTCTAGCTTGATTTTAATCTTTAAAAATGAAGTGGTGGATTTGAGTAAAAGACTTTCACGTTTTCTAGTCTGCTCTGATGAGCAAATTGCCAGTCTCTATCGAATAGCCAATATTCACTGGAAGTACGGAGAGGACCAGCTGGAAAGAAAGCTTGAAGGTCAAAGCTTTTTACTCTGCCAAGATGGAAAATGGCATCAGAAAAGTTTTTCGTTGGATTTTCGAGTAATTCTACAAAAGTCATCAGAGGATGATTTTATGTTTGATCCCGATTCCCTTGATTTCCACTGGGAGTAAGTTGTAAAATAATTGCATGAAAACTTATTTTCTCACCGTCCTGCTAATTTTCGCACCAGTTTTAAGAGCTGAAAAGTTTCAAGGGAAACACCTGGAATTCGAAGTCCCCTACAATTGGAAATGCCAAAGAAAGGCATTGGAGTGGTTTTGCAAACCCAATAGCCCAACTGAAAAAAGAGATGCCATTATAATCCTATCAACTGGTCTCAAGCGCCCCGAAGAGAGTTTTGAAGAATTAAAAAAGCTAATCTCAAAAAAAAGAAGCTATCAAACACCTAATGGTAAAAAATTTAGTTCTATCCCAAAATACACTAAATTTGTGACCTTGAATCAACACCGCTGGGTTGACTCCTTTCACCTTGGTGGAGAAATTCCCAATTTTTACACTCGTTACTTATTAACTATCAAAAATAAAGTTAGTTTTTCCTTTAGCTATTCGGTTCGAAAAGAAAAAATAGCGAAATACCAAAGCTCTATAGAAAAATCGGTAAAGTCTCTGGTTTTAAAGAATTAATTTTTCTTAGTTTTGATCTCTTTTAAGAGCATTCGAAGAGTCGGCTTGAATTCTACGCATGGGCAAATTTCAGTAACCATAACCTGTGGCTCAACTTCTGTAAAAACATCGTAAGAGTCAGGTTTGAGAGAGAATTTTTCTTTTCCGCCGCCTATCAAAAATCCTAGTTTGCCATAGTGATTTGTTGCTAAGAAAGAGGGATTCTTGCTTTTGCCACTGCCTTTTTCATGAACTCGAACAACTGTCTCCATATGGGTTGCATTTTCAGCGTCAGCATCATCTCTATTGTCGAGCCAACTTAAAACGAGGGAACAACCAGCAGTTTTAAGCTTTTTCATTTTCTTGTATTCTGAAGGAAAGCCATAGAATTGTTTATGCTTTATGCAGTAGGAGCGCTTCCTATAGAAATCAATCAATCTCAATAAATTGCTATGCCCTGAGTTTGTCATGCGGTTTTCTTCCGCCATCTTATTCCATTCCTTGGGGCTAACCCTGCCTCTTATAAGACCTAAATTCCGATTGGATTGAATAAGCGCTAGATTTCCACAACCGCCACTTTTTAAACCTTTCCATCTCTCATATCCAACTGGCAGTTGAACAAAGTTCTTCATTGAGCTGACTGGCTCCTGTCCCGGATTATTGCCATCAATAGGCAGGCATTTAATTTTTTTGTAGAAGCCCGCCTCGGTCCATTCTTTTTCAAGATTTTCATGGTAAAAATATTTTGAAATGTGGGCGGTTTTTTTCTTACGGTCTCTATCTATAACCAATGCCTTTCCGGTGTATTGATCCAATAGTCGGTAAATTTTTTCCTCACCTTCTAATGGCCAATTGAATTTGGCCTCAAAGAATCCCGTCAGATTAGGAAAAGAGAAAATTTCTCTTTGGTTATTTGGTAGTTTTCTGACCACCGTGGAGCAAGAAACTAAACTCGCCAGTAATATTAAATATTTAAATAAATTATTCACCTATTAAGTTTACCCAGTCCCGCTCAACTTTTTCCACTTAAATTCCGATTTAGAGAGGAGAGAATTTTTTCCCATAAACCGACGGAAATGATCAGGAATGCATAGGCTAATTGCACTTTTTATTTGTTTTTTCTTACTCGCCAGCTGTTGGCGGGAAGAAACTTTTATAGTCCGTCAGCCGCTGGCCAAAGAAGAGGAGCGGACTCCTTCCTCTAGTGCCAGGAACCGCTATGTAACCTGTATGCACGAATTCAATAAAATGATGGATAAAGTAGAGGCCTTGGCAGAGAAACAGGCCTCCGACAGCCGCGGAGACTGGATGGGACCCAAGGCCGGACCCTATTGGAAAAAGGCCCAAACAAAATTATCACTCTGTAGAGATAAATGAAGAAAGTCTCTAGAAGTTAATCGAGGTATTTTACTTCTGTTTTTAATCCCGAACTATCAAATACTATTTCTCTCCAGCCAGGAGAGGTACTCAATAGCTTAAATTCGCTCTCAGAGGGATCAATCTGCATCTTAGTAGAGGGACCGACGTAAATATTTTTACCATCTTTCACTATTTCCGCGTCGTAGTGGTAATGGCCTACAAAAATATCCTGTATGCAGGGAATTTTAACAAGGCTGTCCCAAACAACTTGATGGTTCTGCAAGGGATGATGGGTGTCCATAAACTTATGCCCAGTCAGTACCGGAGGATGATGCATGAAAAAAATAATGGGAGTTGTGACTGACGCCAATTCTTGTTCTAACCACCTTAATTGAACCGATGGAACCGAATCAGTGGTAGAGTCTAAAAAGCAAAGTTTCCTGCCTTTGACTTCAACCGCTCCATAAAGCATGCCATTTCTAAAATTATCATGAGTTCCAAAAATTTTTTCGATTCCCTCTACGCGATCGTGGTTGCCCGACATTAAGAGAAAGGGAGTCGAAGTTTCATTGGCCAGGAAATCCTTTAACCAGAGATAGGAACCCTCTTCCCCATCCCAGGCGGCGATGTCGCCAGATAAGACCACTAAATCGACATCTTCACTAACCGCTGCCTTCCAACACTTACGGAAGTTTTCGCGGACATCGATTCCCTCCCAGAGTTCTTGATTCTCCGGTAGGTGGATATCAGTGAATTGAATTATTTTAAGAGGATCCATTTAGCCACACTATTAAGTACGTTTACTTTAGTAGGATAAAGGGAAAAGACAGAAAAATAAAGCACTTAGAAGCTTAAGACTTAATAACGAAAGGGATATCTCTCAGTAGTTGCTGGATGGGTGTAGCGCTTTTTCTTCTGGTGCTTTTTATCGACACTAGACGGAGTCCTGTCACTGCCGGGGGCTTTCCAGTAAGGCATTGTAGTGTGCTTATAACTTGAAGCGCAGGAGGCCAGCATTAGTGGCAAGGCAATTATCAATAAAAGACGCATACAAACTCCTTTATACTATAGCTTTTCGGTCAATCATTCGATTTCTTTAGCTACTAGCTGTAAAATGTTGATTATATGGAGATCAAGCAGAGCAAAAGTCGTTTAGTACTAGAAGAGAAGAGTATCGGGCCTAAAATTATAGGTTTGCTCTTTATCATCTTTGCGCTCTATCTCAGCTATCGAGGTTACACATTAAAGGCCACTGCTTTTAGCAAAGGCAACTTACTCGCTTATTTTTTTGCAATCGTAGGCCTACTCTTGGCGCTACTTCCCGGTGAATTTCATATGACGGTTTTTGACCGCAAGAAGGGAAAAATTAGTGTCGCAAAACGACAGCAGATAGGTAAAAAAATTAGAGTTAAGCATTATAGCATCGAGAAGATGGCCGGGTTAAAGATAGCCGAGCTTGAACACCAACTTCCGTTTGGAAAAATTGGGCTTCAGTATGCTATCGTCGCCAAGTCAAAGTCAGGTACCAAATACCTACTTACAAAACCATTTTGGGATTACGGAATCGCAAGGGGCCACCTACAGAGAATAAGAAATTTTCTAAGCGGAAAAAGCGTAAAGGCAAAATCAGAAGAGTTGCTATTTATAGAGGAGCTTTTAAAAACTGAAGAATTAGTTCTCTTGGTTTCAGTTGATAAAATCGAGCTATTAAAAGATCAGCAATTTGAAGGGGCTGATGCCCCGGTTAATGGCGCCAATGTAGAGCTTAACGTTCTCGAGCAATTAAAAGGCCAAACAGATCAAGAGAGCTATACGATTTTAAGAGGCGTCGAAAAAGAAGAAGTGACAAGTACCCACACCGTCACCCGCTTTACAGAAGTTTATGATCAGGATGGAGAAATCTCAGCGATTGGTTTTCTGGGTGGGCTATTTCTCTATTTTCCGAACTATCTCAATAAAGGAAGACTGGTACTTGTTGGCAAAAAGAATAATTACCAATCCCAAAAAAGGAATATTTCTTCGCAATTTGAGAGCTGGCCTTATCTCTTTAAAATGTTGCTCATGTATCTCGAGGGAGAGGTCGGCTTCTGGGATAGCAAGATGTCCTCTATGGAAGATGACGCCAAAACAGAATGGTTAACATATGTTAGAAGAAAGCTAGCAGAGAAAGATCTCTAGCCCTTGTGTTTTTTTAGCAGGTTTGCGCTCTCGATATACTCTTCAAACTCGACCCCAGAATCTACTACGCCTTCAATTTTACTAACTATGTCCGCAATTCGCTTCAAGGCAGTATTGATTTTTTCAAGGTCTTCGTCCCTTCTCTTTCTTTTAAAAATTTCATAGCTACCCATAGCTATTGTGAGAGGGTTATTAATCTCATGGTTGTAAGTGGTAATCATAGCATTGATGGCATGGATTTCTTTGGCGTTGGCGGCCTGACGGCTTAGAGAACTAAGAGACATCTGGGTGTTAACCCGGCTAATGGCAACTTCAATATCAACCGGCTTGGTAATAAAATCATTGGCACCAGCACTAAAGGTTTCCACAATATCCCCGGTTTTATTTTTACCGGTAACCATAAGAACAGGAAGCTCAAGATGGGTTTTCTTTTCTCTAATTTTCTTTAAGGTTTCGAGTCCTGATATTCCCTCCATAGCATAATCAAGAAGAACAATATCGACCTTTTCTGCCATCCCGAGGTACTCGAGGCAAGCCTCTCCACTCTCGACGGAACTGATTTCAAAACCTTGCTTTGAAAATATGTTTTCCAGCAGCTTGCGCTCCATTGCTGAATCATCGACAATCAACATTTCTAATTTTGCGCTCATCAGGCGGCCTCTACTTTTTTTACGGCCTCGCGGATCTCAGCATCAAGTGTGTTTAATAAGCCTTTTAGTTTTGTAAGCAACTCTGGTGCTCCTGAAAAATTTTCGTTATGACCAAGACTCTCGAGCTCGTAGGCGACTAGCCTAGGCTCCTCGGCCCTGAAGTTTGAGACCATGCCTTTTAAGGTATGCGCTGATCTCTCTAATCCTTTTGAATCATTATTATTAATTGAACTATTAATGGCCTCAAGTAGCTTTGGGTATCCGATAAAATATTGAGCTGCGATATCGGCCACAACCTCTTCCATTCCCTCGAAATTTTTAAATAATGCCTCTGAATCCATTAAGCTCAATTGGCGCTCCTTTCTACCTACAAAGTGCCTATCGGACAGGCCAGCGGAGACTAGACTTAAAAATTATTAAGAGAGGCCAGATCAGGCTTGATCGAGGGGCTACTTTTGTCTAGAATACGCCATACTACCCACAGGAGCAAACTATGCAAAATCTGGTATTAATTCGTCACGGCCAAAGTGTTTGGAATAAAGAAAACAGGTTTACCGGTTGGACCAATGTGGATTTGTCTGAGCAGGGGCGCCAGGAAGCCGCCAATGCTGGAGTAAAACTCTCTGAATTAGGACTTAATTTCAATATCATCTATACTTCGGTTCTCGATCGGGCGATCCAAACAGCCACTATCATTAAAGAAAAAATGTCACTGGAACTGCCACTTTTAAAGCATTGGCGACTCAACGAACGCCACTATGGCGCTTTGCAAGGGCTCAACAAACAAGAGACTGCTGATAAACACGGGGCGGATCAGGTTCTGGTCTGGCGGCGCTCTTATAACACTCGCCCCCCTTTGCTCGATGAAGCAGACGCCGCAGTTCCGGCGGAATGGGGTGCCGATTGTCCTCGAATTCTACGAGGTGAAAGCCTTGAAGATTGCGTTGAGAGAGTCATTCCCTTCTGGACTGAGGAAGTTTGTCCGCAACTAAAAGCAGGTGCAACCGTTTTAATTGCCGCTCATGGCAATTCATTGCGGGGCCTAATGAAGCACCTTTTTGAAATTAGTGATGAGGAAATCGTCAAATTGGAAATAGCCACGGGAACTCCAATCGTCTGCGAAATCGACGAGTCAGGCAAGGCCCTCAACTACAAAGTGATTTCTTAGCTAATTTTGAATTTCTCCGCCAGCTTCTGCGGAAGACAGAAATAATTGACGCTTATTGCAGGATTGTAACCATCCTTTCTGGGATGGGGATAGATCGTACGGGTTCGCGAGGTAAATTCTTTTAATACGCGGTAGCCGCCCAGTTCCGCACATTTTCTCCAGCTAAAGCGCGCCCCACTAGACTCTTCACTATCGTAGGCGGGCCGCAGTCCTTGTCCTGAAATTTCATGGCAGTAGCGAAAACCAGCATGATAAGTATTCCAGCCGGTAAAAAGGAGGTCTTCATCTGAGAGCCCTGATTCTTCCGTAAAAATAATCAGTATTCCTGCTTCACAGTATCCCTTAAAAACCTCAATCATTTTTTCATTTGTCTGATTCCGTACTTCATGGAAACCATTTCCAACCACCATCACCGCGCCAAAAGGATTGGCCTGGTTTTTTTTAACTCCATCGATCAAAATATCAGGAGCACCAATATCGGCCTGGCGTATAAATTTCATCTCAACTGGGAGATTGCCTTTTTTCTGTTCTTCCATCGCTTTGTCGATCGCCGAGTCTTCTAAGTCAGCTCCAAAGTAACGGCACTCTTTTTCAGGGTCACGTTGATAGCGTTGCCTGGTTGCTTCTCCTTGGCCTACAGCATGTTCAATATAAACATCAAAATCAAATTGGTATTTTTTAGAAAAATCATCTAGCTTGTCATTTATCATTGCGAAGGTTTTACTATTTGCATCTTGGCTGGCCGCTACGTTTTCTCCTCTGGCGACCCAAATATCTTCCTTTTTCCCCTCTAGTAATTGCCTATGGTGCAATAGGTAGCCATGGTAGGCATGAATAATCCCAAACGGCCCAGGTCCTCTGGCAAAAATCCGCGCCCCCAATGAAGTAATTTTGCCAGCATCATCAACTGCCCCTGCTAGAAAAAGTACACTTGTCATCTCAGCATTAAGTCTGGGTACGATACCCAGAATCCCTACCCCAAGAGTCAGCTTAGTGGTTAGCTCAAGAAAACGAAGAGAGAGGACCAATGGAACCAAGCGGTAGCCAACAGCAATTTCATATATTCCGGCGACCCAACTAGGGTGGGCTTTTGGAGAAGACTTAAATACAAAGAATTCCTCTAGTAATTCTTTCGAATCATCCTTGCCACTAAGGTATTCCACAATCGAAGGAATCATATTGCGAGGGTGTGATTCTGGAATAACTTCGAGGTCTTCAAAAAGCTCCGTTGCTTGTGGAATTCCTGAAAGTTTATATTCACCATTCTTTTTTTCTAAATAGCCACGAGAATAAATAAAATCGAGATCGAAAACCAGTTGCTCACAATTAAGTTTTGAACTTTTCGCTAATTGAGCCGGTGTGAACCATTTTTTCTTTAAGATATCGTTTTCTATGCCAAGACTTTTAAAAGTTGAGACAATTTGCTTTAAAAGCCAAAGGTCTGACGGGGCAGTTACTGCAGCGGTATTTATCACAGTAGCTAGAACTTTTAATGCCCTCTTAGGCGACTCTTCCAAGCCCTTCTCACTTTTAATGGTGGCGAGTATATTTTGCAAGACCAAGCCATTTTGAAAGAGGTGTGGGATTTTATCTAGGAAAATCTGAAAAGATTTCTCCTCTATAATGGGATAACCGGCCTGGCTAGTTCCAGTTTCACCCTCAGTAATTTGCTTTAAAAAATCCCAAAAGGGATATTGATTGTTCATTATTGGCCTGCTTTTTTCAAACGGTTCCAAAAACGCTCTGTCTTTGGTTGTCTCTTTAGTTGGTATGGGTCCAGTCCAAGACGATTTTTAAAACCCAACCACATAATGAGGGAGATATGGTCTAACATTAAATAATTTTTGAATACCGGATTCTTGCCGACATTTTTTATTTTCTTAACAAGTTTCCTTGTGTCTCCATTTCTGACATAGCGGTCAAACCAACCTCCAAAAATTTGGATCTGATTCATGGGAAGTTTCTTGAGATTATTTTCTTGATTGTAGTCTTTCAAAATTTCATCAAACGATTCGGGACTAAATCCTAATTTTTCGGCCCAGCGCCGGCACTCCTGGGCGATCTCTGATTTAAACATTCCCTCTCCCATCCGCCCTCCAGGGGAAATGGCGACAAACTTTTTTGCCCGGTACTTATTAGCAAAATAAAAGGCCGGGTAGGTTCCAGCGCTAAAACCCAAGACGTTGAGGTTGCGAGAGTCCATACCTAGAAAACTTAATGTTTTCTCGATGTCTTTTTCAAGACCATCCATCGCCTCTTTTGACTCCATCGGAGTTTTACCGACAATGCTCATAGGTCCGGCGTAAACCATTACTTTTCCATTTTTGGGAAGGAAGCCTAAAAGTTCTGTTTTACGATGGGGCATATTCCAGCCTGAGAAAATCAACCATTGCTGAT
>JABGVH010000004.1 GCA_018646195.1 Halobacteriovoraceae bacterium | reverse complement strand
TAGCAAGCTGAGCAAAAAGCTAAGTTTTTTCATTGAGTATTCTCCTTTTGATTAAGGTTTAGCATCAACTGAAACCGGCTGCTGTAAAGAGTGCCTGGAGCGGGCCTATTTCTATGCCCCCGTGGGTTTTGGGTGCAGGGCTTCATACTGCCCTCTGCATCATGGTTTTAGACACCTTTTGAACTATCATTAGGGGCTCAATCACTAACAGGAAAGTACTATGGGAATTTTTGATGTCTTCACCAAACAGTTTATTGATGTCATTCAATGGACCGAAGATGACAGTGGAACTCTAGCTTGGCGTTTTCCAGTTGCCGACCAAGAAATTCAAAGCGGTGCTGCCTTAACTGTTCGAGATACTCAAACTGCACTATTTGTTAATGAAGGAAAATTAGCAGATGTTTTTAATCCCGGACTGTATAAATTAAACACCAGTGTACTACCAATCCTGACTACACTTAATAATTGGGACAAGGCCTTTGAGGCTCCCTTTAAGTCTGACGTTTATTTCTTCAGCACTCGCGAGCAACTAGACCAGCGTTGGGGAACAACAAATCCTATCACTATTAGAGATAAGGATTTTGGCCAAATTCGCCTTCGCGCCCATGGTACTTATACTTGGAAGATTGAAGACCCAAAAGTTTTCTACGAAAAAGTTAGTGGCGCCACCGAGATTTATAATATTGATCAAATTGATGATCAGCTTCGCTCGATGATTTTAACTAATATGTCCTCCTATATGGGGCAAGATGATACTAGTTTTATCGACATGGCCGCTAACCAGAATAAATTTTCTGAAAATCTAAAAGCTGCCCTTGAAGAGCCTTTCTTACAATACGGGCTTTCTCTTAAGAACTTCTTTGTGCAAAATCTTTCACTGCCAGAAGAACTCCAGGCCTACCTCGCCAAGCAGACTTCTATGAATATGCTTGGTGATCTCAAGCGCTATGCTCAATTCGAATCTGCCGACAATATTGGCACTGCCGCCGCCAATGAAGGTGGCGCTGCTGGCATGGGTGTTGGACTCGGAGCGGGAATGTCTATGGGGCAAACTATGATGAATGCTATGGGCAACGGAAACTCAGGTAGCGGAGGAGCAGGATCTAGTGAAGAAGATCCTATGGAAAAAATTGAAAAACTCCATGCCTTAAAAGAAAAAGGAATTCTCTCTGAAGAAGAATTCAATCAGAAGAAAGCTGAACTCTTAAAGAAAATATAAACTATGTTAAAGCTCGCCTGCCCCTCATGCGGAGGAGAAGTAAACTTCCGCAGCAAGACTTCGGTCTTTGCAGTTTGCACATTTTGTAAATCAAATCTTATCCGGACGGATCTTGACCTCGAAACATTTGGAGAAATGGGAGAGCTGAGAGAAGACAGTAGTCCAATTCAATTGGGAACTCGTGGCAAATTTAACGGAACCTGGTTTGATGTAGTCGGTAGAGTCAAGGTAAGTTGGAGTGATGGCAATTGGAATGAATGGTACCTCTACTTTGAGGACGGCAGGGCCGGGTGGCTGGCCGATGCGGCAGGAGAATTCGCAATCAATTTTGCGACGGATCAGCATAATGCTCCGGCACTTGAAGCAATCGCTACAGAAACCTCTGTCGAGCTCGAAAAAAATACCTACACTGTAAGTGATATTAAAGAAATTACCTGTGCCGGTAGTGAAGGAGAGCTTCCCTTTAAAGCGCTAAAGGGCAGGAAATCGACTTCTGTTGACCTATTAGACTCAGATGAAAATTTTGCCTCTATCGAGTATTCAGAAGATGAAGGGATTTTGGCCTTTACTGGAAAATACGTTGAGCTAGATAGTCTCAATGCCCAGAACCTTAAACAATTTGAGGATTGGTAATGGCAAAAGCAATCGCTTTTAATTGTCCGAACTGCGGCGCTAATTTAAATATTACGGCGGTCGGGCATACTATTTCAGTGGCCTGCCATTCTTGCGGTAGTGTTATTGACACCGCCAATGAGAACTACCAGATTTTAAGTAAGGTCCGCTCGAAACAAACCTGCATCCCCTATATTCCTATTGGGAGTAGAGGAAAGCTATCTGGAACTAAATTTGAAGTCATAGGCTTCATGCAACGCTGTGACTATACAGAAACCTATTTTTGGAGAGAATACTGTCTCTATAATCCCTATAAAGGATTCTACTGGCTCTTTGAGTTTGATGGCCATTGGAGTTTTTTCAAGACTATCAAAAATAAGCCAAGCCAGCTTTCAATTGATGAGATTCAATATCTTGGAGAAAAGACCTACAAGCTTTTTAATTCTGATCGCTGCAAAGTTAATTATGTTGAAGGTGAATTTTATTGGCGAGTAAAAGTCGGCGATCAATCTGAGATTCAAGATTATATCCACCCCCCTTACCAAATTTCAAAAGAAAAGGCTCGTGGGGAAACTATCTGGACCTATGGGAAATATATCGAGGCCAGGCATATTGAAAAGATCTTTGCTATCGACCAAGAGCCGCCTCGCTCGCAGGGAGTCGCTCCCAATCAGCCCTCTACTTATAATCAAAGTAATGCAGAAGTATGGAAAATGGCTTGGATCTACTTAGGTCTAGTTTTTCTAGTCTTATTCGCCCGCTACTCAACCGCCGGCAATAGTTTAATTCACTCCGAAAGCTTTACCTTTGAAAAGTCTGTTCCCTATTCACTTAGCGAAGGAGAGACTAAGAATAATCTTCTCAGTCAGCCCTTTCGAATTGAAGGCAGGACTTCAAACATAAAGCTGACTTTAAAATCTGACGTCAATAATGAATGGCTTTTCGCAGATGCCTTATTAGTAAATGAAAATTCGGGCAAAGGAATCCCTATCCCCGTAGGTGTCGAATTTTGGCACGGGCGATCAGGTGGTGAGAACTGGCGGGAAGGAAAAAAGAAGGCCAGTACTTTGGCAATGTCAGTTCCTCCCGGCTACTACCGTCTCAATATCCTTCCAAGCTCAAGTAGCCGTACCTCTAAGAGATTTGGTCTCTACCTTTATAGAGACGTGCCTATTACAAGTACTTTTTTCTGGGCGCTCTGTTTGGTGCTTTTAATTCCTATTTGGTCGGCCTGGAGAAATAATAATTTTGAACATAAACGTTGGTCCAATAGCGATTTTTCTCCCTATTGGTCAGTTGAGGAAGAGGATTAACTATGTCAGGGTTTTATAAAATTTTTGGCGCCTTAATTGTCGGATGGTTTACCTTTGTAAGTTTTACAGGAAAGACCTTCTGGAGTTACTCCTCGGAAAGAAAGTGGACCCCAAAAGGTAAACGTGAATATCATCATCATAAATAACTGAAGGAACAGTAATGGAATCTTTAATTAACATTCAATTTGTAGTCAATGCGATCCTTTTCTCAACAATTGGAATGATCCTCTTTGTTGTGGCATTCAAAGTAATGGACATGCTCTTCCCTGGA
Source organism: Halobacteriovoraceae bacterium (assembly GCA_018646195.1). Lineage (GTDB taxonomy): Bacteria > Bdellovibrionota > Bacteriovoracia > Bacteriovoracales > Bacteriovoracaceae > JABGVH01. Next base: position 2,149 of record JABGVH010000004.1, on the reverse strand, counting down.
GATTTCTGGCATGAAATTATCGAAGAGCATAATACCGCCCTTGCATTAATTATGGGTGCAATGGCGATTGGTATGTCAGTCATTATTTCTGGAGCTATTCGCTAAGATGGAATTTGTCCTACTTTTTTCAGTAGCTGTTATTGCCACTTGCGGTTTAGTTTATGAACTAATCGCAGGAGCGCTCGCCAGCTACCTCTTGGGAGATTCCATTACCCAGTTTTCATTGATTATTGGAATTTACTTATTCTCAATGGGTATTGGTTCTTGGTTATCTAAATTTCCAAAGAAAAATTTAATTAATCTCTTTATTCAAGTTGAGCTCTTAATAGGTTTGATTGGAGGTTGCTCTGCCGCCATTTTGTTTATGTCTTTTAATTATGTCGAATCCTTTAAAATTATTCTCTATTCATTCGTCGTTCTAACAGGAATCTTAGTAGGCTTAGAAATTCCACTATTAATGCGAATTTTGAAAGATCGCTATAAATTTGAAGACCTTATCTCAAGAGTTTTTGCAATCGATTATATCGGGGCTTTGATCGCCTCTATCTTATTTCCCTTGGTGCTAGTTCCCTATCTAGGTCTTATTCGATCGGCCTTTCTTTTTGGAATCTTCAATATCGTAGTGGGAATTTGGGCGCTTTTTATTTTTAAAGAAGAAGTTCCCTGGAATAAATCACTGAGAGGCACAGCACTTTGCCTTCTTCTTCTTTTAACGACTGGCTTTATCTATTCCAATAAAATTCAGCGCTGGAGCGAAACCGCAACCTACCCAGACCCTATTGTTTATAGCGAAACCTCCAAATATCAAAGGATCATTCTTACTAGTGGCGGCAAGGATCTCCGGCTATTTCTAAATGGAAACTTACAGTTTAGCTCTAAAGATGAGTACCGCTATCACGAAGCCCTGGTTCATCCCGGGCTGGCTTCAATACCACAAGCGAAGAGAGTCTTAATCCTAGGTGGTGGAGATGGCCTAGCACTTCGAGAAGTCTTAACCTACCCAAAAGTTAAAGAAGTACTATTAGTCGACCTCGACCCCGCAATGACCAGGTTATTTACTAAGCATGCTGAGCTTAAAAAATTAAATAAGAACTCTCTTACTTCAGAAAAAGTTAAAGTAATCAACCAAGATGCTTTTGTTTGGGCCAGGGATTATCTTAAAAATGGTGGAGAAAAATTTGACTATATTGCAATAGACTTTCCCGACCCTTCTAATTATTCACTCGGCAAGCTCTATTCAACATCTTTCTTTAGCCTGGCCAAAAACCTACTCGATAAAAATGGAGTGCTTTCTATTCAATCCACCTCGCCCTACTTTGCCCGCAAGGCCTTCTGGTGTGTAGGAAATACTTTAGAGGCTGTAGGATTAAAAACTATTCCCTATAACGCCTATGTACCTTCATTTGGAATTTGGGGTTATTACCTCGCTCATCATGGAAATTTTAAGATGACAAAAAACTTTAATTCTAAATTGCGTTATATTAATACAAAGACAGTCGATGCTATGCTGACCTTTCCAAGTGATATGGCCCATGTAAAAACAGATATCAACCAACTTAATAATCAAGCGCTAGTACGCTATTTTGAAAATGAATGGTCCCAAGTTAACTAAATTTAAAATAAGCCGACGAAAAATGGTTTTAGGAAGTGCCGCCATTGCGATGGGGCTTGGGCTCAAGTACGCCAAGACGTTGCTGCCGGCCTATAAATCCCTTATTCCTGGAAAAATGGTGGGACCTCAGTTCAAAATCGGGCATCTACTTAGACTTGGGGCCTTTAATAGACCAAAGCAAACCGAAACTCGTGAGACAGTCATCATAGGTGGTGGCATCGCCGGTCTGGCAGCAGGTTGGCGACTTCAAAAAAATAACTTCGAAGATTTTACCATTCTCGAATTAGAATCCGCAGTCGGTGGTAATTCTAGCTCTTCGAAAAACTCCACCTCTGCCTACCCGTGGGGCGCTCATTATGTGCCTCTTCCTAGTTCCGACGCTACCTATGTTCACTTATTATTTGAAGAGCTCGGCATAATAAAAAAATATGATGGCCAGGGATTGCCGGTCTTTGATGAATTTGCTGTGGTCTCAGACCCTCATGAAAGGCTCTATATTCATGGCCGATGGCAAGAGGGAGTTCTGCCCGACTCTGG
>JABGVH010000005.1 GCA_018646195.1 Halobacteriovoraceae bacterium | reverse complement strand
CCCCGCCACTGGCACCTGTATTACCATCTAGCTTGGTGTCGGAAGCGGCGGTCCAGAAATCAAAAACAAAATGTCCTGTTATGGCGGTATCTTCATTGATTTGGTGTTCAATAAAAATCATCGGTTCAATGACATTGGCCTCTTCCCTACCGGAACCATCGAATACTTGCTTGCCATCATTGCTATTTTGATGGAAGAAATTGAAAACTGTTTTGACTTTGGTTTTTCCCTTTTCCATCATCTCAGCAAAGGCCTGGCCTAGGTTGGCAAAAAGAATGACTAGTGAGAAAAGTATTTTTTTTAACTTATCAGTTACAGCCACATCCGCCTCCAACTGCGGCACTGCCACCTACTGCACCTTCTCTAAAAGAGCGTACTTCATCCCTAAAGAGTGATTCTTCAGGATGGGGATCTGCCGCCATAATTCTTTTTGCAAGAAATCCGCGGTCAATTTGCTCGACATTAGCACAGGCAGAGAGGGCCAATAATAAGATAAGAAGCCGTATAGAGGCCATGGAAACTCCTTTTTCCGAGAGGGCAATTATTGGAAATTATACCCTTTCCCTACCTAAAAACACAATCTTATCCTAGCACCTAACCCTAAGTATCTGTCTCCCAATCTCTAAATGGACTATATTTAAGAGGAAATAACTAGAGGAATAAAAATGAAAAAGTATCTCCTGACTTTCCTAATATTTATCACTTTTCAAGGTGTTGCCCTTAGTAATACTCCCGCAATGTTTAGCGAAAATTACCATGCTGGTCTCTATTTTAAAATTCACACTCCCGTCGGGCCTTCACAGGGCACCGTACTATTAACTCATGGAGTACTCGAGCATTCAGGTAGGTATCAACATTTTATTGAATTATTAAACCAACAAAACTTCACCGTTTACAGCTACGACCTTAGAGGTCACGGACTTTCCTATGGCGTGCGCGGACATATTCGAAAATTTCAATCCTATGTTGATGACCTAGAGAGAATGGTCAATTTGATAAAGGCCGAGCAAGTAGATGGCCAACAACCCCTCTTTCTTTTTGGCCATAGCATGGGTGGATTAATTACCTTCCTCTACATCAATCAATTAAAAGACCAGGCGATTATAGACGGTGTCGCTCTCTCGGCTCCAGCACTTCATTTACCATTAAAAACTCTTGATAAAGTTAAGTTAACTTTTGCCAAAGGCCTAACGAAAATTATCCCCAAAATGGCAGCAGGAGTTCCAATTCGGCGAGAAGACCTTACCAACGATTTACAAATGCTTAAAAAGCATAGAGAAGACCAACTTATTGTCCCTGACCTAACAATTTCACTGGGACTTGAGCTGTCTAGAGGCGCAAAAAAAGCACAGGCCTATCTTAAAGAGGAAAAGACCTTACCCCCGTTATTCATCATTCAAGGTGAAAATGATGTTATCGTCGATGCCACTAAAAATATCCATGCTGCTACAGAGCTAGTAGGATCAGAAAACCTTATGATAATTAGCGAAGGGCTTCATGAAAATTTGAATTCGAAACCGGAAGTTCGCAAGAAAATTATGGAAAGAATTGGTGCTTTCTACAAAGCACAGCTTTAAAAGACCTTATTCTTTAAGGCGATCCATCAGTCCCTCGGGATAGAGAGGAGAGCCCTCTTTTTCTATTTCTGACAGATTTTTCCAAGTCGCCTTAGAGAGAACTCTCCCCTCTTCGACTATATCGATCTCTTCAAAATCATAATCACTGTCACTCATAAAAGAACAGCTAAAAAGTAGGATCGTTTCGTGACCGGGTTTCCCCTCATATTCAAAGATATTTTCATAGACATCAATAATTTGGGTCTCGCCAACTTCTTTATCAATCTCTTCCATAAACTCTCGTCTAAGCGCCTCTTCTCCCCGCTCTCCAAACTCGATACCGCCGCCAAGAGGCCGATAAAACCATTGGTTCTTAACGGAGTCGAAACCTTTATCTAAAAGAAACTTTCCATCAGCTCGCTTAATAATTCCAAGTGCCAATGGACGAATTTTTCTTTCTAAGGCGCGATTTAAAACTTCCTGAATGAATGAGTGTTTTGAATTAGTATATTTTTCTCTATTATCTCGATACTTATCTCTCAATCTATTTTTTAGTTCATGATAGTCTTTGGCGACAGCTCGATTTTTTATTAGAAAATTGTTAAAGGCAAGGTGGGTTTTAATTTGGTAGTGCCCCTTTGGGTAAATATGTAGATGGACGAAGCCCTTCGTTTTGTCGCTATTATAAACTGTGCAGTAACGACGGTCCTTAATTCCATACTCTCCCTTATATTCTATTCCTGCCGCTTCAAATATTTTCTGGTAGGCATCGAGTTCCGCAAAATGATTCGCTTCTGCCACTATATCTAAGACAGGCTTGGCCGAGATTCCGGGAACTGCTGTACTACCTGCATGAAAAAGCGTCAGGCCAATGGGTGCCATAAATTCCTTGAAAAAGCTTTCTACTTCTAGAAAGCACTCCTTCCATTTCCCACTATGCTCTGAAAGTGTGACTTCACCTCTCTCTTGGCCTAGGTCGTAGTCTTCAAAAGGTATCGCTCCAATTAGTTTTTGCATCTGACTATCCCATTACCTGCTATCACCTGACCTGATTTTGCCTCGTGATATGAAATAAAAATATTATTAGAAATGCCTAGCTCTGTACTTAGAGTTTCGGCCGCTGCTAGTAACACACTCTCTATGACTTCTGGAGACTTTCCTTCGAAACAAAGTAGCTGACAAATTGGCGGATGAGTCTCAAGTGGTTGCACCTCAACGCTATTATTCCCTTCTGTATAATACTCTGACCTGAGCTCTTCCCAAGTCGCCCAAACATTTTCCGGTGAACAACCATAACTTGCACTTATCGCCACCGCCGTTTTCTTAAGCGCCAAGCTAATTTTTGTAGAATCAATTTGGGGTAATGCTTTTACGCTTAATATTGGCATTAAGAATCCTTTTTCAAGTGCTGGCCCAGCCTAGTGAGCGCGTATAATAAGTAACCAATCGGTCCGACAAAAATGGTGATGCCCAAGATTGGCGCTATTATAAAATGTTTTACTTTATTGTGAATTGAGTCCAGGAAGATCCAACGACCGATGAAGAGGTCAAAGGCCCCTGCATGGGCCCAGAAAAGACTGGCCGCCCAGGGCTCCTTAGTGATTGTCGCAAAAGACTCAGGAGAAGGGGAACTAAGAAAGGCCCAAAGTTCTGGAGAACTATTGGGAAACAAAAGCCCGGCGTAGCAAATAGCTGGCGGTATTATAATCCAGGGGCTAAGAATAATTTGGCTGGTTTTTTTGTAATGCGGAAGAAAAATCATTAAGGCCCAAAAAGGCAGGACACTTATAGCTGAAAAGTGGAAAAGGAAGTCTTGCATTAATATTTCGCGTTTTGAAGTTTGAGTACATTGCCGTCAGGGTCTTCAAAAATTAACATATGTCCCCAGCTGGCATCGTCCTCTCCTAGAATTTTTGCCCCTGACTTTTCAAGAATTTCACGGTCACTTTTAATATCATCACTTTTCAGGGTAAGTGTCCCGCCACATTGAGCTCCGTGTGAATCCCTTGGAAAGGTTGGAACATCCGGTCCTTCTGTCCAATGGAGACCAATCATAACTCCACCTATTTCCATTGAGGTCCAATGTTCAGACTGATAACCAACTTTCATATTCAGGCCATTGGTGTAAAATTGAACAGCACGATTCATATCGGAAACATTATAATAAATGTCATGTACCCCACTAATCATGGCAAACTCCTTGAATATTTACACAGTGTCGTTTTGTCCCCATCCCCTGTGAAGGAGCTCTTATTTTATGGATTATTAGCTAAATAGACAATCAAATCCCCGTCTTTCGACTACTAAACTGTAAGATTCTAAGGAATCACTACTTATTATAAAACCCTTTAGCTTTG
>JABGVH010000076.1 GCA_018646195.1 Halobacteriovoraceae bacterium | reverse complement strand
TGGGGCGGGTCCGGACATAGCTTTCCGGATTGGCGCCAGAGATATTGACGGTGATATGGATATCAAAAATATCCCCACCGCAGAGCTGGTGCAATTGCTCCAGTATCTTGTCGCTCATATAGGCGTAGTTGGTAAAAGTGCTGAGAGAAAAGCTGCGCTCTCGAGCGCTTGTGATAAAGGACATGATCTGCGGGTGGGTGAAGGGGTCGCCGGCGCCGCCAAAGGTTAGTAGCTCTATGGTGTCGGGCAGCTTTTCTAATAGCCGATGGGCCAATTGGGGCTCGATGCGAGCGCTATAGATGCTCTTTAGTTCGGGAGAAAATTCTCCATTCTTATCTTTCAATCCGTCAGTCACTCCCGGGGCGTAGAGGCCGCAGAAATGACAGTCGTGGGTGCAGACATTTGAGATATCAAGGTCTAGGTGGCGCGGTCCCTGGAAGGGATTTTCAGTCTTCGCCATCCACTGGTCGCGGTGGCGGTGGTTGTGGCGAAAGAAGAGTCTAGGTACAGCTTCGGCATAAATCTTCAAGCTACTAAACTGCTCTTTAATCTGTTGACTGGCAGAGTAGTCGAGTCCGGCGGGGTCGAGAGACAGCCATAGTAGCTGATCCGCTTCTAGTCCGGCGACAAAGGCGAAGAGCAGCTCGAGATCTTCCGCCACTAATTCTAATTCCACTGCCAACTGGTACACGCCAGTATACTTCTCTTGCACAGCTAGCAGTCTTTGCATGCTTTCAGTTTTTTCACGGTGAGGGGTATCGCGGTAGAGATTTTTTGCAATGGTCTGGTCCCGTCTCTTTTCTAGCGCTAACTTTAAAACGATGGTTTTAATTCCCATGCTTGAAAAATCTATTTGCGCCAATTGTTCAGGGGTCGCCTTAACCGCCAGCTTGCTGGTGCTGGCCGAGACCTGTTCGATAACTTTTCTTATTTCAGATTCTTCAATAGCAGCGGAAAATTCCAGCAGCAGCAACTCACTGGCCATCGCCAATGGGGCGTGGTCAAAGAATTGCAATTGCTCTTTCTTCTGTATGAAGTAGTCTTTCATTAAGCGAGCCTTTTGCCCAAGACCTCTAATGGAGTGAGGGGAATAAGAACTTTTAAGTCGGGCCCGTGGCATTGACCGGTTAGCACCACTCGCATGCCCATAAAGAGCGGCTTGCCTTTTATACCCAATTCTTTTTTAATATGGTTCATCCAGCCAGAAAAGTCCTCCGCACTGGCACTCTTGACACCACTGCCGACTAGCTTTTGAATTTCTGACGAGAGGTATGCTTTAATCTGCGGAGTGCTTTCCCAGGCCAAGGCTTCGTTCTCGGCCTCACCTAAGTTAAATGATTGATTAAAAATAACCTCTAGGTGCTCTGGAAGTTCTGACAATAGGTTAACTTTTTCAAGTAAGAGTTCTAGGCAGGTTTTTTTCCATTGGTCATCTTGCTGATTCCAATTGTCGTTAGAAGACAATTGCTGGTTGGCCTTATTTAGCAATTCTTCTGGGGCCAGTAATCGCAAATGCTGACCGTTGAAGTGCTGTAATTTTTTTATATCGTAGAAGGCGCCACTTTTAGTGAAGCGTGCGCTATCAAATATTTTTCCCAATTGGTTGATGTCAAAAATATCTTTCTCTTCCGGATGAGACCAACCCAAGAGGCAGAGATAATTCATCATGGCGCTAGGCAGGTAACCTTGCTCTATATACTGAACAACCGAAGTGGCGCCGTGGCGCTTACTTAATTTTTGGCGGTCCTCTCCCACTAATAGTGAGCAGTGGCCAAACTCTGGCGGTGTCGCTCCCAGCGCTTCGTAAATCATCAATTGCCTAAGAGTATTGTTAAGGTGTTCTTCTCCCCTAAAGACATGGCTGATGGCCATTTTCCAATCATCGACAACACAGCAGAAATTGTAGACCGGCTGACCATTGCTGCGAATAATAACAAAGTCCCCCACCATGTCGGGGCCCCAAGAAACTTTTCCCCTGACCTGATCTTTTAGTGAATAGGGCTTGCGGGGATTTTTAAAGCGAATGACATTTTCCGCCCCGCCGGCCACCTTGGCCTTTGCTTCAGCGGGATCCATTTGGCGGTACTTATCGTGATAGGCGTGGGGAGACTTGTCTTCTGACTTGGCCTTTTCACTCAAGGCCTCTAATTCATCTTGTGAGAGAAAGCAGTAATAGGCCTTGCCCTCAGTTATAAATTGCTCGGCGTATTTCTGGTAGATTTCAGTGCGTTCACTTTGGCGGTAGGGACCGAATTCACCGGGACAGTCCGGACCTTCACTCCAATCAATGCCACACCATTTGAGGTCGGCGATTTGCGCCTCTTCGTATTCGCGTTTTGAGCGCTCTAAATCGGTATCTTCAATCCGCAGAACGAATTCTCCTGCATGCGCCTTGGCGTAGAGGTACGAATACATGGCGGTACGGGCGCCTCCGATATGGAGATAACCAGTAGGGCTAGGTGCGAAGCGAGTACGAACAGTCATAAATAATCCCAGGTGTGTTTACCGGGCCTATCATAGCGCAAATTTTCGGGAATTAAAGGGTCGCTCAGTCGACGAAGGTGCTTTTTTGGGAGCTTAGCAGCTGGGCCAGGCAGAGGTGTTCTTTTAAGAAGCGGTTTTCACCCATAGAGAATAGTTGGATGTCGTGCAGGTGGCAGAGTTTGACTCGCGCGATCTGTCCGATATAAACCCGAAACAGCTTGCAGTTATGCAGCTTATCCTTAGGTCCGTTGACGAACTTAAAATCGATTCCTTCAGCTGAACACACGTCGCACATAACTTCTCCGCAATCGGGTTGGTACTCCCCTATTTTATAGGAACCCTACTATAAGGCTTAAGTATATTTCAGATTAATAGATAATCCCTATTATAACGAAGACTTAGACCGTAAATTAAGAAAAATTTAGTATTTCGAAGTTCCGGGTACTTGGGGATTAATCGCCTCCAAATAAGGGCGCCCCTAGACCCTATAACCCCCCCGGCCTAGGCTTTCCAAAGTCCCCTAAGTTCGCTAAGTTAATGCCAAATTGATTCATCACCCGGAGAGCACCACATGCCTAATTCGCTAACCCCACTCAAACTGGCCTGCAAATTAGCGCCAACCCCCAAAGGCCCACTTAAATACCCCGTCACGGTTAAGAATAAAGAATCCGCCGACGAGCAGTTGGCCGATCCCAAGGCCTCTCGCGCCTTAGTCGCCCTGATGAATCAGCACGCTGTTATCGGTGGTGCCGCCGCCCATTGGGGAGGCCCCGCAGGCTTCGCTGAAATCATGAGTTCGATTCATGCAGTGATGTTTAGAGAGAGCGATTGGCATCAGAGTTACAATTTCATCAACGACGCCGGCCACGCCGAAAATGGCATCTACGCCCTTCGCGCCAACTACGGTTTTGACGGTCTCGACTTCGAGGCGTTGAAAGGTTTTCGCGGCATTGAAAGTAAGCTGACCGGTCACGGTGAGGCGCACTTAAATCCTGAGGGAGTTTTTATTTCAAACGGTCCCCTCGGTTCGGGAGTTCCGCAAGCACAAGGGCTGGCCTTGGCCGATCAAATTCTCGGCAATGACCGGGTCACCGTCTGTGCCGTTTCCGATGGCGCCAGTATGGAAGGCGAGGCCAAAGAGGCCTTCGCGGCAATTCCAGGACTTGCTGCCAAAGAAAAATTAAATCCTTTCGTCTTACTTATTAGCGACAATAATACCAAACTCTCCGGACGTATTTCTGAAGATAGCTTTGATATGTCTCCCACTTTTAAAAGTCTCGAGGCCTTGGGCTGGCAGGTAATAGTAGAAGAAGAGGGGCATAACTTACAAAAAGTTCACAACCAAGTAGAGAGCGCCCTGAATAAGGCCAAGGCCGATCCCACCCGTGCGGTGGCGGTCATTTTTAAAACTATAAAAGGTTATGGCGTGCGCGCCACTGAAGAGAGTGCCTCCGGCGGCCACGGTTATCCCCTCAAGGCCTATGACCCCAAGCTAGTGGAATTCATCCAAGAAATTTACAATGGCCAGGCGCCCGCGGAATTTGTCGACTGGGCCGAGTCCATTCTCGCCAATAAACCGGCGGCAAGCGCTAGTAGCAGTAACGGCGTCAAAAAAGAAAAAGTCCAACCAGGTTTTTCAAGAGCGGCGATTCAGGCGGCTAACGAAGGGCTACCGGTTTTTTCTATCAGCGCTGACTTGCAGGGCTCAACCGGTATTGCCGGCTTCCACGCCGAGTACCCACAATTTAAAATGGATATCGGCGTTGCCGAATCAAATATGGTTTCAACTGCCGTAGGTATGGCCAAGGCGGGAATTATTCCCATCGTCGATACCTTCGCGCAATTTGGAATCACTAAAGGCAACCTCCCCCTTATTATGGCAGGCCTTTCAGGCGGTCCGGTGATTGGACTCTTCAGCCATATTGGTTTTCAAGATGCCGCCGACGGCGCCTCTCACCAATCCACCACTTACTTAAGTGCCGTCAGCTCGATTCCCCATGTCACTGCTATCTCTTGCTCTTGCTCACAAGAAGCTGAGTCCTATATGTACCAGGCGATTAAAAAATACCAAACAGAGGCCGAGGCCGGTCAGCAACCTGACTCAGTACTCTTTTTCTATGGCCGAGAAAATCATCCTCAGTACTACCGCGAGGGACTTAGCTACCAATGGGGAGCGCCACAAGTCTTAGTCGAGGGAGACGCCCTAACAGTTGTCGCCCACGGGCCGCAAGTCGCCAAAGCGCTACTGGCAGCAGAGACTCTGAAAGCTGAAGGCATTGCCATTACGGTAGTTAATAATCCTTTCGTCAATAAACCGGATACCAAAGTCATTTCAAAGTTAATCGAAAAGACTGGTGGCAAATTGATCACCTTGGAAGACCACCAATTAATTGGCGGCGCTGGTGCTCAACTGATTCATGCCTTGGTCTGTGACGGCCATAACTTTAGGGCCAAGTCCCTCGCCAACCCGGGCAAGTTTGGACAGTCCGCCTATAAGGCCGATCACTTGTACGCTCGTTATGGAATGGATGAAGTCGCTTTGATAAGTGCGGTTAAGGAATTTCTCTAACAGCGAGTTAGAAATCTCCCCAATCACATTGCAAGCAAACCAGTCCGGTCTCGCGCCACATTTTGACGACGTTGAGGCGGTCCTCTAAGACAAAGAGAATATCGAAATCTGGTTTTATTTCCTCTAGGTATATACCCTGCTTAATATCCCAATCGTCGCGGTGGTCCCCGCGCTGGCGCATGAAGAGCTTGTCATAAGTTATATCGTGGGAGTCCAACCACTCCTCGGAAGTGCCGCGGTAATCTTCGGTACGACCGGTTAGGAAGACCACCCCATAACCGCGCTCCTGAAAAGAGATGATGATTTCACGGCACCAAGTATTGAGGGCGTCCAATCCCATCTTCTCATTGAATTGCTTCCAGTCCTTAGACTCTCCCTGGACGTGGTGAACTCGGTGTTCGACATCCGCCAGGGTTCCATCTAAATCAACCAATAATGCTTTCTTACGAGTCACTTTCAACATCCTCTAGGTAGTCACTTACCTGTGCCTTAACCACTTCCCTAACCTGCTCGCCATCATAGTCTTCGGCCGAGACCGGCGCTAAGAAAGTTAATTTTACTTTGCGTCGCAAGCTCGGCATTTTGAGTATCACCCGGCCGCCGGAATAGGAAAAAATACTGCCCCATAATCCGTCTAGTGCCACTGGTAGAATGGTCACTGGCCTATCCGCCAAAATTTTATTAACTCCCGGCTGCCAGCGGCGCATCCGCTGGTCGCGAGTCATCCAGCCCTCGGGAAAGATGCCCAGCACCTTTTCTTCTTCCAATGCTTTGGAAATATTCTTAAAGGCCTTCTCTAGTACTTCCGGACTCTCCCGGCGAGTGGCGATGGGAATCAATCCCCCTTGGCGCCACCATAGCGGGCTGAGTTTCTGCCCCAATAGGTAGTAGTAATTGTAATCGATTACAAAATGCACCGGATGGGGGGGGCAGCCCATGATGAAAATCCAGTCGATAAAAGTCACGTGATTGCTGACGATAATATACGGCCCTTTTTCAGGAATATGCTGCTGCCCCTCCACTTCAAAGCTGTAGAAGACATTGGAGATCAGCCACATCCAGAGCCGCAAGCTGCGCTTGGAGTAGATGCGATACAATTGGCCGGAGACCGCAAAGTTAATAATCCCAAGCGCTAAAAAGATCATTGGAATCGACAGACCGGCGGCGCCTAAGATCATTATAAAAACCGCAGAGGAGACCATAAAAAGGGCATTCCAAATATTATTGCCGGCGATGGTCCTGGCAACCACCCCCTTGTCAGAAATTTCTTGGACATAAGTCATCTGGGGCACGATATAGCCGCCGCCAAAAGTGGCGATGGCAAAGAGATCGAGTATCGCCCGGCAGGCGTAGTAAGGATCCGCCGCCAGAAATTGGCTGAGGGTAAATAGCTGCTGGCCCTCTGGAGTGGCACTCCAATGAGAGCCGGTCCAACAGAAGTCGATTAAAAAAACCGTCATGCCAAGCCCTGCAATCGGCACCATTCCCATTTCCACTTTCTTAGTTGAAATTTTCTCGGTAATGACGGAACCCAGTCCCATGCCAATAGTGAAGAGCGCTAAAAAGAGCACCCCTACCGTGGAGTTCCCGTGCAACACTTCTTTGACAAAAGTCGGCAGGGTCGAGAGGATCGAGGCGCCTAGGAACCAAAACCAAGAGACTCCCATAATGGTGCGGAAGATCGCCTTATCCTGCATGGTCAATTTCAAAATATCCCAGGTCGGTTTAAAAAAAGTATAGTCGACTTTAGTCTCGGGATAGATCACCGGCACATCTTTTATAAAGAGCGAAATAACTATACCTAGCCCTGAGAAACCTAACACCGCCATGCTGACGAGGGCGTCGCTTTCAAAGACGAAACCTCCAAAAATGGTGCCGACTAAAATGGCGATAAAAGTCCCGGTGGTGACAAAGGCGTTGGCGGTGATCAGCTCGTCTTCCTCAATCAGGCTGGGAATGATGCCATACTTTAAGGGCCCAAAAAAAGCCGATTGGGTGCCCATCATAAAGAGCACTAAGAAAAGTAGCTGGTAGCTATCGCTGTAAATCCCAATGGTCGCGGTGATCATCACTAAGAGCTCAGTCACTTTGGTAATTTTAATAAGTTTTGCTTTCTGATAGCGGTCGGCCAATTGGCCGGCGGTGGCGCTGAAAATAAAGAAAGGCAGGATGAAGATCCCCCCCGCCATGGGAACTAATAACCCGCTTGGCAGCCCAAAGAGAGTGGTACTCAATTTATAAGTGATCAGCATGACCAGGGCGTTTTTAAATACATTGTCGTTCAGGGCCCCTAAAAATTGAGTCCAAAACAAAGGCCAGAAGCGCCGGTCTGCAGTTATGTAGCTTAAATCCATGGGGATATTATAGAGACCGGGGGCCCGAATTAAAATTGAATTCGAGACCCCGGTTTTACATGACGTGTTATTTTATGATGACTTGCTTGATCCCGACCAATTTGCCGAAGACCGTTTTACCGACAAAGAACATCTTGCTGACAAGCCGTCCTTTGTAAAAAACCTGCCACTTTTCTTTGCCGAATTGGCACTTCAAATCCAAGTTGTCGCGACTTCCAGTAATACCATTACTTAGGAAATCGAGTTTAAAATGGCCGCCCCTGTCTTTTTCAAAGTCGCTAGAGCGCAGGACAATAACCTTGCGGGATCCTTCTTTCTTAAGAACCACTCCTCCTTTTAAGTCGGAGACATCAAAATAATGGTCGCTTTTATTGCGATCAATAAGTTTCAGGCCAACCGCGTGGTCGTCCTCATTAGTGACAACCGCCAAGTCATAGACCTCCCGATCTATATCATTGGTCACTTTTAACAGAATATGGACGCCGGCGACAGCGACCTGAGTGAACATTAGAGTCATAGCGAGTCCAATAATCGGACCAATAAACGCTTTTCGCATTCTTTTCTCTCCCGTTAAGTGAGGCGCCAGAGTCCCAAGACTACAGGGGATCGTAAAAAGTATTGTAAAAATTACACTGCGCTAATTACTTGAAATTTAACAAAAAGAAATCTAACATTTTCTACATGGCGATTCTCTACCACTATGTTCACTGTCCCTACTGCATCCGCGTCCGGATGGCGTTGGGTCATTTAGAAGTCGACTACCAATCGGTAGTGGTGCCCTATCACGACGAAGACCTACCGAATAAACTCTGCGGAAAAAAAATGCTGCCGATTTTTGAGTTCCCCGGTGGCGGCCACTCCAATGAATCGCTCTTGATCATCGAGCGCATGGACGAGAAGGACCGCTTGAATTGTGACCTCTTGGAGTCCCATAAATCCTCCCTGGATCATTTGACCGATCGCCTGGGCGCCCAGATCCACAGCCTATGCATGCCCTACTGGGCCTACACCCCAGAATTCAATCCCCAGTCCCGCCACTACTTCCAACAAAAGAAAGAGGTCAAACGCGGGCCCTTTAATAAGTTGATACAAAATAAGCAACAGTACCTAGACGCCCTGGCGCCACTCTTAGAAGAAACTGAGAAATTACTAACTCCCTACTACGCCGGAGAGAGTCTTTCGATCCTCGACATCATGCTGGCCTCCCACCTATGGGGACTCTATATCTTTCCTGAATTTCAATTTTCAGACAAGCTCCACAGCTACCTGCAACCCGTTAAAAAGAATGTCACTTTGAATACCACCAGGATTTCTGGCGCTAGAGCATAATAATTTTCATTCCAATCAGAAAGAATATAAAGGCGGCGATTAGGTACTTTGAAGGCCAGCGTTTTTCAATAATGCCCTCAAAGATAGCGCTGAAAATAGTCCCGGTAATGGCGATGCCCGAAAGCGAGGCCAGGTGCGCCGACTGCAAGGCCTTTAAGTAGAGGCTGAGAGAAAGAAAAGTCCCCAATAATGAACCGCCGATCACCAATAACTTATCCCGGTAAACAAGCTTTACGAAATTGTCGTAAATCTTAACCGGTCTAATTTTTGAAATAATTAAGAACAAGATAATAGCGCCGATGCAGCGATAGAAATTGCCCTCCAGGGAACTCAACTCGGGGTTGTGATCAAAGCTGTAGCGAGTGATCAAAAGCCCGGTGGCGTCCAAGGTCATGCCCCCGATCGCCATCAAGATGCCCTTGATCTGCCAATTGCGATCGCGCCTAAAAGACTCGATCGAGAAGATCACCACACAGCAGATAAAAAAGAGAATCGCCCAGAACTTCTGGGTGTCGATGGTCTGATTAAAAAGAAAGTAGCCCCCGGCACCCAGAATCAATGGCTGGAAACTAAAAATGATCAGAGTCCGCCCCGGTCCCATTTCACTAAAAGACTTGAGCAATAAGATATCTCCCATGCCCAGTCCAATAATGCCGGAAAAGAGAAATAATAAGAAGTAATTGACCTCGATAACGTGCCAGGTTCCCAGCAATGTGACGGTCAGCCCAAAGGCCACCAAGGCCACAGTCGCCTTGATAAAATTCATCCAGGTACTAGAGATGCGACGGGAAAAAAGGGTGAAGACCTGACTACCCAGCGCAAAGCAAAGATTCGCTCCTAGGGCCAGAATATAGACTTCATTATTCATAATTTTTATCTGTTATTTGGGGCTTGCGTCCTGGGACTTTTCTTACCATAATTGCGCCATGATACGCCAAGAAAACGCCGTTCAACGTAAATTTAACCCCGCCATGGTGCCACCTGGGGGCCATCACTTCCCTAAATTGCCTGGCAACGCTCCCCTAGACGTGGAAGTCGGCTGTGGCGTCGGCCTGCACCCCATCCGCTACGCCGGAGAGCACCCTGAGCGCCACTTACTGGCAATTGAACAGACCGCCCTTAAATACGCCAAGTTTGACCGCCGGATAAAAAACCACCCCCACCTGACCAACCTCTACCCCTTACACGCCAACGCCATCTCAGTCATCACCCATGACCTGTCCTCTGAGAGCGTCGCCAATTACTTCTTTCTCTACCCCAATCCCTACCCGGCGCACCGGCGCTGGCAC
>JABGVH010000018.1 GCA_018646195.1 Halobacteriovoraceae bacterium | reverse complement strand
CTCTTTGGTTACGATCAGGAAGATAAGATGCTGGACCTAATCCAAAGAAGGCCAGCTGAGCAGCCGATAATTCTCTTAGGCCATGGGCTCGGGGGAGATACTGCTGTCAATTTAAGTCAAAAGCTAAACTCGATTGAGCGTGGCTACCGCAAGGTTGAGTTGTTAGTGACAATGGATTCAGTCGGGGCGGATAACGATATCATTTCAAAAAATGTCGTCAATAATTTGAATTTCATTCCTGGAGAACCAGGCTTTTTTAATGATGGACCAAATATCGCAAAAGAAGTCGATCTCACAAGTGTTATCAATCAGATTGTAGGTGAAGAGAAAGGCGATATTCCGGAAGATCCGGATGTTCAATTTAAAATCTTTGATAAGATAAATTCGGTTTTAACAAATGCCGTGTCTAAAAGAAATTCCGAAAAACAGAGGATGCAAGTCCTTATCGACAGTCAGAAGTCTTCCTAGATAATTGATAAGTATTTCTTAGGAGATCTAGCTCAACGCAAGCATTTTTCTTGCCGTCGACAGAGTTGCGAACAAATTTTGTGACCTCTTCACATTCTGCTTCTGACAGAGCAAATTGATAAGCAGTATTCCAATCGCCATCAGTTGCCTGCTCTTTAAACATAATTCCGTTGATGAAACTTTGGCAGTCGATGATAACTTTTTCTACTTCTGCGACGGTTTTCAGTTCGGTCATGAATTCAAAATCAGTAGTGGCATAATTATTGACCGGAAGTCTTGCAAATTGAGAGACTTCAGTTGAGGCTTTACCAGCCGTCACAAAGACTAATCCCATAAGCATAATAACTAGACATAGCTGATGTAGTTTCATTTTTCTCTCCCGATGAATACTTTTCGGGAAAGCAGCTCGAGATTTGAATAGAATCAGCTATTTAATTAAAAGCGGAAAAGATTGACGGCATTTTGGGTGGTGGTCTTTATAAGCTCTTCGACCGGCAAGTTTTTCTGGTCAGCTATTTTTTGAATCACCAGAGGCAAGTAGAAGGGAGCGTTTTCTCGCCCCCTAAAAGGCGTGGGGGTTAGGAAAGGGCTGTCGGTTTCAACCAGTATTCTGTCAATAGGAGTCTGGTCCAGGACATCCCTGACATTTTGAGCGGAGTTAAAAGTAATAATGCCATTGAAACCCAGGTAAAGACCCTCCTGGAGTGCAAAATCGGCCAGCTTTTGACCGGAAGTAAAGCTATGAATAACCCCTCGAATTTTTCCCGAAAACTTCTTCAGGCTGGCAATCATTTCGTCATCTGCATCTCGGGAGTGAATCACCACAGGCAAGTTTAGTTGAACCGATAGTTCTAATTGCTGTTCAAAAACATCTATTTGAATATCGTGAGCAGAATGACTGTAGTGGAAATCGAGTCCGATTTCTCCAACTGCTAAGACCTTTGGGTCGGCACAATTGGCAGTTATTTGTTCTTTCGTCTCGGCCTCAAAAAGTCTGGCGTCATGGGGGTGGACCCCCTGAGTGCAATAAATTTGTTGATGAACCCGTGCCAAGTCGAGAACTCTTTCAAGATTTTCAGGATTAACTGTGATGCTTAGAATTTTCTCTATTCCATAGGCGCTGCATTTTTCAAGTAGCTCATCTAGCGGCATCTGCTTGAGATAATCCAAATGGCAATGAGTCTCAATTATCGAGCCATCAAATTTAGGAATTTCTTTCTTTTTTTTACCGCTTATTTTGCAGCTCCACTTAAAAGGGCATCTATCAGTATTTCTACTTGCACTTGAGGGAGACCGCCTTCAATTTTCTTTCCATTTAATAAAAATGTAGGAGTCGAGCGAATATTGAAAGGCACGGCACCGGTTAGCATATTCTTAACCGAATTCATGGTGGCTTCACTTTTATAACAATCGAGAACCCCTTCTTTTTTAGCATAATCCTCAATCCATGTAGAAGAGAGGTCATTCTGTTTTTCAAAGAGGCGATCGTGAACTTCAGGAAATTTAGCAGGAAGGCAGGTTGCCAAGTAGGCGGCTTGACAGGCGTGCTGATGGAGCGCTGACTTCATACTTTCATTACAATTATTATCCAGTGGATAGAACATATACTCGATGGCAATTTTCCCTTCATATTTTTTGGCCAATTTATGCAGGACCTCACTGAACATTTTACATCCAGGGCATTGGAAATCTGAAAATTTAGTGATTCTAATTGGCGCCTGGTCAAAGGCAACCGAAGCCACCGCGAGGTTGTAGCCAGAACGTGTTTTTGGATGTCCTAGTTGCTGTAGACCATTGTATTGTTTTACTAATGATTCGGAATACTGAGCTTTCTTGCTAAATTTTTGATTAACATTACTCTTTGTTGCAGCGTAGGCCAGAATAAAAACTAGTCCATAGCAAAGTAGCACTTTTAAATTGGGAGTTCTGGTTTCACTAAATTTCCAATAGACCGCAAGGGCGGCCCAGGAAAAAACATAGTAAAGTGAGCAAAAGGGACAGAGGCCTCCGAGAGCGATTAGCGAGTAGAGAAAGAGGATAAGGCAGCCAACTGCATTTACTATAAGAATGAAGTGATTGGTTCCTTCAATTGCCAGGTTATTAAAGAGATAGCCGAGCAGTACAAAGGCGCCTATTAGCGCTCCAAATAAGGCAATTGGAACTCCAAGGATATTTGAAAAGGGCGAAAGAGTAGTTTTATCGCAATTAAAGAAATCGTTTATATTGCAAAGCGATCCCCCTGTCAGACCGGTAGGAAATTTTATTTCAAAATAATGATTAGTTAAATATATCGAAAAACCCAGCATGAGGATCGCTGATAAGAGAAGAAGCGCTTGATAACCAATCGTGGCATTGTCGGTTAAGCGATTTGGGGTAGCATTATTCATGATTCACCTTTTATTTGATTGTTTTACTGCTGGAATTATATCAGGTCTTTTGGAACTTAAAAACATTCCAATTGCGAAGCGATGTGCCATCGCGGCGGTGGCTGTGGAAATGCTGGTCATTATAAGTACAGATTCCCGAACTTTCGGTCTCAGCGAATGGAAAGCGCTTCTCGATTTGGTTCCTGGCCTCTTTTTCTAAATCAAAGTAGAGCTTATTATCTATTAGGGTAAAAGCTTTGGATTTTGGAAAGTACTGTTTGAATTCTATACCCACTTGATAGGCCTTTGCCATTATATGCGGGCCGATATGGAAGACTTGAGGACAGAGGCTACGAATTTCTGGCTTCTCCATTATACCGGCCGCCAATCCCTGCCAGCCAGCATGAATCATAGCAATACCTTTTGTTCCTAGAACCAAGATCGGCAGGCAGTCGGCGGTGACAATCGCTAAATTGACTGCCTCATTGCCACTATAAATAAGGCCGTCTCCTTCAGATAAATTATTATGGTTGGTGGGATCGAGATGGGTAATAAAATTGCTATGGGTTTGGGCCAGGTGAAAGAGTGGGATATTTGGTTTTTGATCCCAAGTTTCAAAAACCCCTTTAGGGGTTGAGAATTTATAGGTTAGCTTGGGACTCATTATTACCTTTTTTAATGAGGACTTTTAATTGATCAACCATTTTTTGAAGTCCTGGTAGCAGTACACGCTTCTTAAGTATCGACCTTTCCTCGGTGGCGTGAAAAAAATCTACAGGAAATCCCTTTTGGAAAAAATTAACAACCCAGGAAGGGATATTTCCTCTTGGGTCTCCGTAGATACTCCATACAAAATAGGTGTAGTTTGGATTATTGAAGGCAGGACGCAGACCCATATTTGAATAACCCACAACCGCCCGTACCAGTTTTTCTCCGGGAGGGTAGGCACTATGCTCAACCGATTTGCTCAATACGTAGAGAAGCTTTTTTTCGCGGTGGAGGTGGAGTTTATTATGCAGGATAAAATCTCGGTCGTTAAAGGGCCATGGAAAATCGTTGATGCTATAAGTGATCGCCTCCTTGTCGGAGATCTCTTTGAGCGTGATTTTCTTTATCAGATTGGGCATCCATTTAGAGGAAGATTCAACGTGACGAATATTGGCAATAATATTTTCAATGGGAGCTTTTAAAACGCCCTCAATTTTGAAACCCATAATTTGGGATTTTGGCATTTTCCGGCTATAGACTTTATAGCCATCTACTTCACCAATTAAATCCCAGCTCGACTCTTTAAAGATTCCAGTAATCGGCGGATCACCCGCAACGCTGCTGTGGCAAAAACAAATAAGAATTAAAAAGATCAATCGTTTCATAAGAACTTTCAAGTTTAACAAAAAGCGGGCCCGAGGTTGAGCAAAAATAACTTGATCAAAAAGATTAATTTACTAATTCGAGAAAGTCACTAAAAGGACTGGGAGGTTCAGTTTCAAATAATAATTCTTTACCTGTGATGGGGTGGACAAAACCTAGTTGGCGGGCGTGTAAGAAGGGATGAGGATACTGCTGCATGTCTTCTGGGAAGACCTGCCCAGTAGCACTTAACCTGGCCCAATGTTCTCCTGCATTGCCGTAAACTGGATCGTTTAAGATAGGTGCTCTTAAAAGTTGAGAAAGGTGCACCCTTATTTGATGGGTGCGTCCAGTTTCTAAGGTGCATTCAATCAAGCGGCATTTTTCGAAATTTTTAACAGTTCTGTAATGGGTCACAGAGTGGCGGCCGCGAGAAACATTAACTCGCATTTTTTGGCGGTTAGAGGGATGCCTGCCAATAAATCCCTCGAGTACTCCGACGCTGGGATATTTAATTCCCATAGCAATGCCCCAGTATTTTCTAATGATATTGTGGCTAGAGAAAAGCTCGACCAGGCCTTCATGGCATTTATGATTTTTAGCAACCACCATGATGCCGGTGGTTCCTTTATCGAGACGATGAACAATGCCTGGGCGTTTCTGGTCGCCCACTCCCTCTAAGTCAGGGCAGTGATGAAGTACCGCATTGACTAGGGTTCCGTCAGGATGGCCTGGAGCCGGATGCACCACCATACCGGCGGCCTTATCGATAATCACCAAGTGCTCATCTTCGTAAAGAATAGTCAGGGGAATATTTTGCGCCTTGGCAGTAGAGGGTTCCGGTGGCGGGACCAATACTTCAAGTTCGGTTCCTATAGGCGGAATTTTTTTTAAGCTAAGCTTGACGTCACTTGTGATTCTGCCTTTCTCAAATAAGTTTTTAAGATAGCTACGGCTCAATTCTGGCAATTTCGCGCTGATAAAATGATCGAGTCTTTTAAACTCAGAGTGATCTTCTTCGGTGACTACTAATAGGAAACCTTCTTCACTTATAGTTTCCTCGGAGTCACTCACTTGCAGCAGCCTGTTTAATTTTAATTTGATGGAGGTAGCTTGTCGCTACAAGGTCTGGATTTAATTTTAAGCATTTGGCGTACTGAAAAACAAAACCGCGAACATAGACAAGTGCCGGCATATTTTCTAGCTCTTCATCCTCAATATAGCGCAGGTAGGTTTTCGAAACTTTGGTCATGTCGGCCATTCTTTGTATGTCGACCTGTTTATATTCTCGAATGCGCTTAAGAAAAGGACCATCAAAACTACTAGCGGCTTCGATTTCCTTTTCAAAAGAATCGTTAACATCATAGTCGAGACTGAAGCGCTTTTTGGCGACAATCTTGGTCATCGATTTCTTATTGGTAGTTGAGACGTCTTGATTAATAGCATGGCTATCTATTGTCGCCACTGGAGCGATACTTCCTGTGTGGTGACGAAATTTTTGATCGACACCAATATTGAAACCGCGGGCGTTATCGTAGGCCTTTCTTTTATTGGGATCACTTACAATAGAGTAGGCCTCTTCAATTAAGTCTAAAATATTTTCGCATTCGTCAGCTGAGAGAAGTGAGTAGAGCGCCAAGCTGTCTTGCGAGTAGGCATTCTTGGCCCTGATATAGCCCTTATGAACTTCCTCTGGGGTAGAATTGGCGGCGACCTCTAATACTTCGTAATAATTTTTATCGTTCTCTTCCATTCTTTCCATTCCTAACAAATTATCTTCCTATGTAATATTTAAAAGGTGGTGGACTATGCGATCAAAATTTCCGACCAGACCAGAGTTTGGAAACTCCATCAATAGTGGCTTTCGCTTTTTTACACTCTGCCAAACAGTAGCGTCGTATTCTAAATAGCCAACGTAATCTAAATCTATTCCAAAATATTTGCGGCAAATGATTTTCATCGAGAAGCCTATATCAATATCGGCTTGAGTCCTGACTTGATTGATAATTAGCTTGGGAACAAAGCGGCTGATTTCGGCCTTTAACTTATGACCAACTTCGGGATTGATTTCGATCACGCGATTAACTAAATCAGCTGGAGTGGAATTTTGTGAAATCTTGGCATTCATCGCCTGGTCAATAATTGGCCCCAACTCAAGTAGGTCTTCGATCATTTTGAGCTTTCGGTGATAGACCGATTTAATGAAGCGATAAGTATTCTCAATAGAAGTTGGCTCTGGCAAGGCAGTCAAAACCCCTTGGTCAGCTGAGATGAAAAAATCTAAGGTATTAAAAGTTGTTCCAGCACCTAAGTCGAGCAGAATAAAATCAGCATCTAACTCACTAAGCTTAGAGAGAATTTTAGCCTTTTGCATTTGCTTAAGATTGGCGATTCCCACATCGTCTTGGGCACCACTAATTATTGATAAGTTTTGAATGGGAGTTGGGGTGACCAGGTCTTTGAGGTCGCGAACTTTTTTCGAAAGGTAGTCAGATAGAGTCCGCTCTGGAATTGGAATACCTAGGCAGGTGTGAAGATTGGCGCCACCTAAATCAAGATCGATGGCAATTACCTTATAACCCATTAAGGCCAAGCAAATTGAAACGTTGGCCGTGACAAGACTTTTACCAACTCCGCCTTTTCCTCCACCGATAGACCAAACCTTGGTGCTATTATGCGGAGTTAATCGTGAATTTAAATCGGCAGACCCCGATCCAAGGTGAGGCAAACTCATGCGGTTTTTCCTATTCCATACCTGGCCCAATTGAGGCCAGTGCTTCCAGCAACCCTTATTATAGGGGGAACTGCTTGAAAAGTCGTGAGAAATTCGGCGTTGATGCGAGGTGTAATTTTTCCCCAACCAGGGCTTCTGGCTCGACACTGGTGGCGGGGCACCGTATGATTCTGGAGCAATTTAGAAGGAGATTTTCTATGCTGAATACCGGAGACCCCAAAGAATTAGAAGGCGCAGGATTTCACCTACGTAGTGATCTCCATCTCTTGCGAAAAGTTTGGCATATGGGAACTGGTATTGCGGGGCTTACCTTTTATTATCAGTCGGGAATTAGCGCCCTCAATATGGCGATAATTTTGGTCTCCCTCTCTCTGGCCTCAATTATTCTAGAGGTCAGCCGCTTAAATATTGCCGGCCTTAATACATTAGTTGTTAAGTTTATGGGCCCCTTTATGCGGGAATCTGAACTCAAGTCTTTTTCGGGTTTTCCCTTTTACGCCCTAGGCTCAGGCCTGGCACTTTTTCTATTTCCTGAAAAGTTAGCGGTCTTGGCAATTATTTTTTTAGTTTTCGGTGACCCCATCTCCGCCACTTTTGGAGTGCTTTATGGTCGCGATAAAATTCTTCCCAATAAATCATTGCAGGGTACGGCTGCCGGTTTTATAAGCTGCTACTTGGCGACTCTCTTTTACGGACTTAGTTTTGGAGCTGGTGGAATAGCGCTACTTTTCTTTGCGGTACTGGCCGGCCTATTGGGCGCCTTTTCTGAATTGATCTCTGGCAAAATTGACGACAATCTAACCATTCCGCTGATCTCTGGTGCCGGGCTGATTTTACTCAATCTCTTGATACCGATTTTCTAATTAATGCCAGCCTCTGGCGATTTTCTCGATTGATTCATAAGACTTGATGGCAGTCGCCGCCTGGATATCTTCAAATAGCGGCAGCTCTTCGTGAAATAGACTTTTTAACATTTGAATTCTCTCAAAAATTGAGGTGGTTTCCAAGAGTACCTGGCGCACTTCTCTATCTTGAATCAGAAACATCGAAATATAATCCACCATATGATTAAGGGTGGTCAGGCTTTTCATAAAAGACTCGCGTTCGAGACTGTCGGGAATACTTTCTCTGGTCCAGCTCTCTAAGAGCTTTTGAAGTTTTGTCAGAGTATTTGATCCTAGCAGCTCCTGCTCCGGAAGGTCGGGGTAGGGTATGCCTTCGTAGACTAGATAGGGAAGATTTTGAATCACCGTCTCGAGCTGAACCCGACCAACTCCTTTAATTAGCACCTTAATGGTACCGTCTGCCAGCTCCTCTAAAATAATCGGTTTTCCATAGGAGCAAACTTTCTTAGGGCGGAACTTAGGGGTCGGGAAGAAGCTATTTTGGATTGGCTCCGCCAGGGAGATGGCGACTAGCATACCTTCCCGCACACACTCCTTAATCATCCGGACATAGACCTGGTCCACCAGGAAAATCGGCAATTCCGTATTGGGAAAAAAGACCACATTGGGAATGGGTAGCACCGGTAGGATTAAGCTTTTCATTGCGACTATTGTACTCCCGATTTGCTCGGGAATCGGCAATGCCTGGGAAAGATCAGTCTTTTCAAGCCCCTAGCATAGACTGCTTGCACTCGCTGGCTTCCCCCCCTAAACTAAGAGTGACCATAAGAGCTGTCGAAAAGGGAGACCCTCTGGCCCAATTACCTAAAATTACATTCTTAGACCCCCATATAATGCAGAAAATTTGGGGTGGGCAGCGGCTTTCAAAAATAGGCAAGGGGAAGCAGGCGAACATCGGAGAGACCTGGGAGGTTTCGGATCACCCTGATGGGCCGGCGCTTTTTAATGGCCAAGCACTGTCGCAAATACTACCCAATCCGCTGTCCTATTTGGTCAAGCTGATCGACACCAGTGACAATCTCTCGGTCCAAGTTCACCCCCATGAAGAGTACGCGAAAGAACATGAAAATAG
>JABGVH010000006.1 GCA_018646195.1 Halobacteriovoraceae bacterium | reverse complement strand
TTAGTAATTTTTTTAAGGGTTCTTTTTTTAAGGTACTTAGTGGCAATCGCTCCAACAGCGCGGTGGCCAGTGGGACCCCAAGCATAGGATAAATTGGCAAATAGTAGACAGAAAACTAGTGCGGCAAGTTTCATTCTCTCTTCCTTCTACGTGGGGATAAATTTTAGTTTTTGTCACCTGGTGGGGGCGACCTGCGGGTAGGCCTTTTGTAACCTATCTAACGCGATATTTCATGTATTTTTTTAGTGGGAAAAGACACTTACACTTTAATGAAAGGATTTTCAGGGACTTGGACTATTCCTTACAGAGAAAGTCCGGGGCGATCAGGTGAGCGGGGTCACATTGGGAGAGCCATTGGCCGTCTTTGTAGTGAGCGTAGCCAAAAAGCCACTCGATTTTATCGCTATTGGAGTGGCTTTGGACCCGATGGGGGTACTCTGCTGGGGAGAATCCATTGAGAGAAAAACACCAGCCATAGGCGCGGATTTCGTCAGGACCTAGAATTTCCATCGCCTCTTTGCCAGTGGGAGTGCCAAAGGCCGAGGCCAATCCTTGCTGGCTTCCTATGAATTCAATCTTTTCTTTTTCTAAGGTCTCAACGGTAATCAGTCCCACCGAGGCGCCGTCGTACTTATGCTCAACTTTTAAGAGCGGTTCCAAACTGCAGGGGCCGATAAAAGAAACTTCGACAGCCGAGACATTGAGGCTAAAAAATGTGATTATCAGGAGAATTTTTTTCATAGGGACTTATCGCCTATTTGCGCTAAAAAGTCCAAAAGGGGAGAGTAATGAGCTTATTAACAATTGATGGTTTTAACGTAATGACAATCTACGCCAGCAACCTGGAAGAGTCAGTCGCCTTCTATAGGGATATTATAGGCTTTGAAAAAATCCGCGATATGGAGCCGGGAGTCTTAATGCAATCAAAGGCGGCTGAGCTGATGGTCTACCTTGAAGGTGGGCGAGAGAAGCGCCAGGCGGCGGGACTTCAATACACCCAGACTTGTTTTTGCTTAAGTGTCGCTGGTGGAGTTAAGCCGGCGTTGGAAGCGGTCAAGGGCAAGAACTTAGAAGTGGTGCTGGAGTACGGTGACATGGCCTCTGAATTTGCAGGTTTTCAAATTACTGACCCCGATGGAAATATCGTAGAGATCGCTGGTAGGCCTTAGGAGTTTCTATGCTCAGTTGCCTTGTATTAGGGGGAACCGGTTTGGTGGGAAGGCGTTTACTTTCTCAGCTTATGGGGGACCTCAATTTTTCTCCGGTCCACTCGCTGTCACGGCGCCAGACGGGACTGGTCGATCAAAAGCTGAGTGAGTTTATTACCCCTCTCGATCAGATGGACAGTCTGCCCAAGGCCTTTTGCTGTGATGTGGTTTTCTGTTGCCTGGGCACCACCATTAAGAGTGCCGGTTCCAAAGAAAAATTTAAAATGGTGGATTACCACTACCCGTTGATGGCGGCAAAGCTGGCATTGGCGGCAGGCGCCCGGCGTTTTGTCTTGGTCTCGGCGCTTGGTGCCGACCCGGATTCGCGGGTCTTCTACTCCCGGGTCAAGGGAGAGTTGGAGCGGGATTTAATGGCGCTGGGGTTTTCTGAATTGATCATAATTAGGCCTTCGGTTTTAGACGGTCCCCGCAGTGAGAGCCGCCCGGGAGAGGCCTTGGGCATTCTACTGGGTCGCCTGATAACACCGCTGATGCGCGGGGGATGGGCCAAGTACCGCCCGACAAAAATCGACGAATTGGCGGCGCTAATGCGTGGCCTCGCAAAAGGCGAGCATTGCAATGGCCAGATTGAGTACCAAAAACTAAAGCAGGGCCAGTAAATTTCGTGATATAATTGAGGGAATCGGAGGAATTATGTGTTTGATGTGTATTGAAATCCTAAAAGGAAAAATGACCATTCGTGAGGGGCGCACCGCTTTGAAAGAGCTGATCGCAACCGCCGATGACCAGGCCCAATTGGCCCACTATAGTGAATTAGCCGCCTTGGATGATGAGCAATTTCAAAAGAAAGTCGAAGAGTCTTCAGAAGATTAGAGCTATTCAACCTGTTGGTCTTGAAAGCCTAGCCGTCCTATCATGGGCAGCTTGAGCGCCGGCCGATTGAAATCCAGTCCAAAACTCAATCCCAAAATATTGACTTCAATGCCCTCTTCCAATCCGATGGTCAGTCCCAGTACTCCCAGTAGAGAGAACTGAAGCCCAGTGCCACTGGGGCTTTTTGAAAAGAGCTGCGAATCCACCAACCAATCCTTGCCGACGGCATGGGGGGGAAGTTCGGTCACCAGCTGCGGGGTATGGCGGATTAGGTAGGAGACGAAGGTATTGCTATTGGGGCCAGGCCATACTCGGTAGCTATCGCGGTAGGGGGATTTTTTAATCAGTTCTTTGACTCTAGAAACAATCACTTCCGCCTTGGCGCCACGGACCTGCAGCGACAGGGTGGGGTCGCTGCCAAACCACTTGCGGTCCGGCAGGTCTTCAAAAACCATCACGGTACTTTTGCCACGCCAGGCATTCCAGCCATGTATCTGCGCCACGGTGTACTGACTCTCGCCCTTTAATTTCCAGGCGACCCAGGGATGGACGCCAAACCAGCCGCGCCAGGAATAGGCCCTGGCGTAGTAGATTTGAAAGATCGCCTCTTTCAGCTGTGAGGCCTTGGGGGCAATGCCGGTGCTTTCCCGCGAGGCGGTTCGCCAATCCCCGCTGCCACAGGAAGTAGCGCTAGTCAGTAGCAGGCAAAGTAGTAAAAGAGTTTTGGTTATTTTCATCAGGCATTAAGTTAACTTATTTAACGTTCTCGAGCACCCATTTATCGACTTCTTCAGGAGTAAAATAGCGCTCTTTCTTAGTCTTTAATTCTTTCTCATTCAGTTTGGGGTAAATCCACTGGCGGTACTCTTTGATTCCCTTAAAAAAACTGGGGTCTTTGAAGTCCTTGCCAAGCTGCAAGACTCTCTCGTCGGCCGAGCGCTCATAGGAGTTGGTGGCCGAATTGCGGGTGTACTTTAACCCCAAGCCGATCATGCCGAAGGTGCTTCTATTGCGGTAGTCCTGAATATGAAACAGCTCATGCGCCAGGATCGCCCGCAAGGCATCCGGCGGTGGCGGGCATTTGTAGAGTTTGGGGTTGATCTCAATGGTGAAGTTGCGATTCCAGGCATGGGCGAAAATATTGCCAAAACCAGTCTGCAGGTAATAGGCCTCGGATTTAAACTCGCTGACGGTGATCTTGGCGTCTTTCAAACGCGGGAAATAGCCCTTAATTAAGTCGTCGATGATCTTCTTGATTTTAACTAGATTGGTCTTTTCGGCGCAGGGCCCAATTTGATCGGCGATCTTAAGTGCCGGGTGAGCGATAACCGCAGTTTTATTTTTCAGCTCGGTGCCGCTGCTATTGGCGGGGCAAGCATCCACCAACTCCCCGGCAAAGCAGGGATTTAGGAGGCCTATCAATAGGGTCATCGCCAGTATTCTCACCCCCACTAATCGGTCTCTAAGTGCCTAAACTTGATCAGAACTGTAGGAATTACAGGGGTGTCTAAAGTCTGGTCAATCCCTGGTTATTGGTCATATTGCCAAAGTTAACTAGCTGATTTTATAAGGTATGTTATGGCACAGGCCATGCACTATAGAACAGTAATAAAACGTATCAGGGGAGAATGTTATGAACTTTAAATACTATCTATTGATGCTTGTCAGCATTAGCTTAATGGCCGAATTGGCCCATGCGGACAATGACCATAAGCGCCAGCAAAACCGTGACCAGCGGAACCTCCTAACCAAGATGGTGGACACGATAACAGGTCGCAGCGTTTTGACTTACGCCCAGAGTCATGCCCATAAGATTAAGGTCGATAAGAAAATTGCCGTTCAACACGCTCTCTTTGACGCCCCCAGTGAAATTCTAAAAGAAGTTGGTGAGAGTGGTTATCCACTATTGGTCGCCAAGTACTATGTTAGGAATGGTCGCATTCATCATAAAGAAAGGGCCAATTGGTCAGAGGCGACAAATGCTGAGTATATGAGCAACTACCGCATCTATCCACAATCGATTGAACCCAGTCAGGCGATTACCACCCGCGAGGGAAGAATCGAAGCTGAGAAAGTCCGCCAAGAAGAGCTACAGAATTATTTGAAATTTGCCCGCAGTATTGAAGAGCGGCTGATTATCGTAAAACTTTTAGGAAAGACCCGCTATGTAACTGAGGCCGATCGTTTCCCAGCTGCTTTTACCGAAAAAGGTTTAACCATTACTCAAGACAGGAAAGGCAAGGCGATCTTAATTGACCGTGGAGATACTATTAACTTAAAGAGAATTCCTACTGTAAAAACAAAATAAGCTTTGGTAGAGTTTCCTTATGATGAAACTCGCCAGCCTACTGCTTTTAATTTTCCTACTTACTTTTCTAACCCCTGGACCTGGATACTCGAAGGTCCAGATCAATAAGGTGGCGCCTAATTTTAAATTACTTGGGGCCGACAATAAATTCCATCAATTGAAGCAATACCATGGCCGGACCGTTGTACTGGAATGGTTCAATAATCACTGTCCCTTTGTCCGCAAGCACTACGACTCCAAGAACATGCAAAGAATGCAGAAACGCTACACAGATAAAGGCGTGGTCTGGCTGTCGATTATTTCTTCAGCACCGGGCAAGCAGGGCCATGTGGAATCGATGCAGGCCAACCTGGATAAATTGAGCAATGACTCCCACCCGACAGAAGTGCTGTTTGATCCCACTGGCATGGTGGGGAAAATGTACGGCGCCACCGCCACTCCGCATATGTTCGTAGTCACCAAAGACGGGCTGCTGGCCTATATGGGGGCGGTGGACAGTATCGCTTCCTATGAAAAGAGCGATATAAGTAAGGCCACCAACTATGTCGCCAATGCCCTAGATGCGGTACTGGCGGGCAAGAAAGTTGTAAAAGCTAAGACCCATTCCTATGGCTGCAGTGTTAAGTATGCCAACTAATAAGACCCTTCTTCCGCTACTTGCTCTTCTATTAGTCGGCTGTCTTTCTAAAACTAAGACTAAAGACGAAGCCCCCAGTGTCAACGAACCAGTGGTCAATTACCGTGAAGCTGTCACTTCCTCTCGCACCTCACCTGTGACCCGCAACTATGGCGCCAAACTAGTCAGCTACGCTTTTCCAAAAAGCTGTTCTAATGACAAAGGCCCCGCCAGTGAAAGCTGCTTTAGTCAGCTGACCGAGGCCTTAAATGAAAAGAGCGGGCTGGTAAAAAAGCTAGTAGGGGTCTGCCGTTTTAGTTGGCTCAAGGACACCAAGCAGATGATGGCGAGCTTCCTTAAAGGACTCAACCGCGCTCACTACGGCGCCTCCATCGATCGCTATAGCGAGTTCCAGGTACTCAATGTTTCAAAAAAAGAGGCAAAGAGAGAGCGAGAGGCGCAACAAAAATGCCATCTGAACCTGCTCTCACAGGCCTCGGCCTACCTCAAATTTAATCTCAAATACAATGTCGAGATAACAGAGTTTATCGCCGAGATCGCCCTGGAGTTGCAGCGCAAGGCCCGTGAAAAGGCCAAAAGCTACACCAGCTCTGAGGACTATAAGTTGCAGCGGAAAAAGCTGGGCCACCCACCCTTCAATGCCAAGCTTTTAGAATACATGTCGGATAAGCGCTCTTTAGTCAGGTCGCAAAAAAGTACCGGCAACCTGATCAGGCTCAAAATGTTGAAACTCTTGAGCAATGGAGGGTGGAGCGGAGCGGGGGATTTTAAGAAATTCGTCTCTCAGCATTTGAAGTACAAGCGCTATATCGTCAACCCCGAGCTAAAACGCAAGTACTACCCGGAATAATACGTTGCGCCAACCTATGCAGCCAAGTGTTTTGGGGGTATGATCAGTTGGTTACATCAGGAGATTTGAATATGTTTGAACACTTGCTTCACAACCCAATTATTACTTTTGTCCTCATCACGCTAGTGGTTGGTGGCGGTGGATTCGCCGCCCTGACTTGGGCCTGTTTTAGAGATGAAGCCGAAGACAAGGCCGCTAAAAGCAAAAACGCTTAATACCTCCAATGAAGAAAAAACTCATCTTAGGTTCTTTAATTTTGCTACTGGTAACAGGGGCGGTTTCATTTGGAATTTTGAAATTCTCCTACTCCAGCGGCAAGCGCGCCGGCAAGCTAGTCAAGCTTTCTAAAAAAGGTTTCCTTCTCAAGACTTATGAAGGAACCCTGGACCTCGGCAGTGGCGATGCCCTGACCTGGAATTTCTCCATTCACAATGATGAGCTGGCGCAAAAGCTACAGCAACAGAATGGCCGGATGGTGGTTCTGGAGTACCGCGAGCTATTATGGAAGCTCTTTTTTGATACCAAGTACGATGTTACCAATTGGAAAAATTCGGATCCCCTAGGGGGAGGCAGTCAGCTGCTATGCCGATTCGTCAAAGTACTGCGCAATGATTCCAGCGTGGTTGAAAAAATCCGCCCGATGATCCTCCAGCACGATGCCTCACTATTAGATGAGATCCGCGACTGCCAAACCAATCAAAATTAAAACAGGAGATAAGAATGTCAGAACAAATGAACGCCCAACATATTTTAGTCAACCAAGAACACGAAGCTCAAGACCTAGTAAAGAAACTAGAAGAAGGTAAGACCTTCGAAGAATTGGCAGCTGACTTTTCAAATTGCCCCTCTGGAAAAGATGGCGGCAACCTAGGCAATTTCGGCAAGGGCATGATGGTTCCTCCCTTTGAAGAGGCGGTGCTGGCGCTAGGAATTGGCGAGGTTTCAGGCCCTATAAAGACCCAATTTGGTTACCACCTGATTAAACGTAATAAGTAGAACTACTGAAGTACTATCAGAACATATAATTTCCACTTAACGAGCTTTCGAATTATAACCCCTGGGAACTAACGTCCTGGGGGATACAAATGAAAAAGTTAATCGCATTTATTACACTTCTACTACTTTCCAATGCCGCCTTTGCCACTAGCAAAGTGATTGCAGAATTTGATTACGCTAAGAACAGAAGCTTTGAGTCGGGACCTGTTTACACTAAAGTCCGCACTCAACTAACTGAAGAGGGACTAATGATTGTCTCAACTTGGGAAGGTCTTCGCGGCTTTAATTTTGCCAATGATACCGCCGCATTAAATGCCACGGTTGAAGTTATTGAACTAAGCAACGATCAATTTGACATGATCAAGCACGATATCTACCGCCTTTCAAACGCCAAAATTAAAGTCACTCGCTCACAAATTGTTTGTATGATGATGCCTGGCCCAGGAATGGGAATTGACCACCTTTCTGTCGCTCGCAAGTATGACCACCGTGAAAAAGAATTCAAAGCAGGCCTTGAATTAGTCGACGGCCCTGGTGGTTGCTGGCTTTCAACACAAACTCATCCAGCAGATAAATATGACCGTGAACTTGCCCGAGTTCTTAAGCGTTCACTCAAGCTATTGAGCCTCTAAGTTTAAAAGATCGAATTTATAAAGAACTTCGATCACCTCACGACCTCCTATATCATCAGTTTTGGTACAGGAGGTTATCACTCCACCGACAGCGCTATAGAATTTACAGGTGGGGTTATCTGGAAGCACCCAAAGTTGCATCGCCTTTTTACCCTTTGAAATAAGTTTTGAGGTCAAACTCGAGAAGAGCTTCTTGCCAATTCCCTGGCCCTTGTAACGGCCGTAGAGATAGATGGCGTAGAGTTCACAATCGCAGTCGTAATCGTCTTCCCGCGCCTCGCCACCACAGACAAAACCGATGATCTGATCGTCTTCAAGAGCGACAAAAATAAGCTCCCCGCCACCTTCCGCCGCCAGCGACTTACCCCACATATTCTTGCGTCCGGTAATTTGCAATTGGTCGAGGTACTCTTGCGGCATCATTCCAGGGTAGGTCTCTTGCCAGGACTTAACGTGAACGGTGGCAATGCCTTCTTCGTCGCCCAGTACGGCGTTTCTAATTGTGATCATAGTCTTATCCAATTTGTAAAAACCACAGAGAGAGTCCAAAACAAAGGGCAAAAATTCCGGCGATTCCGTCCGCTAAGAAACCAAGGCGGCCGACTTCA
>JABGVH010000058.1 GCA_018646195.1 Halobacteriovoraceae bacterium | reverse complement strand
CTAGTACAGCGTTGAAGTTACTTGAATAGTCAAAATCATTTCTTTAATGCCCTGGCTTCGAATGAAGCAAGGGCATTTTTTTATTTTCCCTCCATTTAAAACAAGAATAATCAGATTAATAAAAATTAAGGAGTAATGGCAATAATTAACTAATTGTTTCGTGGATGGATTTACTTTATATTAAAGCATGAGCAAATTAGAACTTGTCGAGACTGTCGCAACTATCTTAAATATTCCAGGTCAAATTAGAGGTGAAGAATATATCAAAACCTTGGCCAGAAATTGTGCCGAAGTCTTAGGAGTGCAGGCCATCCTCGCCGGAAGCTCTCCAGACAAAGAAGCTCTAAAGGTTGATACCGAATGTGTCTTCACTGATGGAGATTTTCAAACAAACTTTTCTTATCCTCTTGAAGGAACTCCTTGCAACAATGTTTTTGATGGCAAAAGAGTTTGCATCTATCCTGACCAAGTGGATGAACTTTTTCCCGATGACGTTCTATTAAAAGATATGGGAATTAAATCTTATGCCGGTGCGCCACTTTTTAGTGATCAAGGGGAAATGCTGGGAATTTTTGTCATCATGGATAAGAATTCATTTCCCAACCCAAATTTTATTTCCCACGTGACAGAAATTTTGGCCCAGCGACTGGCTGCCGAATACAATCGAATGAAGACTGAATCACAATTAGAAGCGCTGATCGGCCAACGGACTAAAGAGTTGGATCAGACGGTGGTCCAGCTAAAAGAAGCCTTAAATTTTAACGCTAAATTGTTTTCGACCCTCTTTCACGATATAACCAACCCTCTTAATGTAATCACTTTACTTAGTGATGAGGATGGAATTGATAGCAAGAATGAAAGAGAAAAGCTTCAAGCTGTTTCAAAAGCCTCTAATGAAATTGTCAGTATCCTCGACTACCTTAAGAAGTCGCATCATCACGAACTAGTAACTGATCTTGTTTTGGAGCCCATATCTTTAGAAGACGTTTTTAGTTATGCCAAATTTATTTTTGAACACCGTTTAAAAGAAAAGAACTTAACTATTACAATTAAGAAGGAAAAGGCACCGTCTTTTGTAGGCCATCCAGTGCTTTTTAAAAACTCTATTTTTAATAATTTGCTCTCTAACGCAATAAAATTTACCCCAAAAAATGGAAAAATTCATATTGATTGGATGTTAACTAAGAACAATCGAATGAATATTTGTATTACCGATGATGGGCAAGGAATTCCCAAAGATATTGTAGGCAAGTTCAATAAAGCCGAGAAAATAGACTCTACAGATGGCACAGAGGGAGAAAAAGGAAGTGGACTTGGGCTTAGCCTCGCCCGCCTTTATCTCGAACAAATGAATGGCTCACTAGATATTTTTTCCTGCCAGAATGATCAAAGGGTCCAGGGAACTGAAGTTTGCATTAGGCTGCCACTATCTAATTCTTAACTGAAACCGAAGAATCTCCGACTAAGTTTATATCATGTCTAGGAAATGGAAAACTCAGATTTTCGCGATCAAATGACAGCTTAACTTGCTCCAGAATATCAAAATAAACATCCCAGTAGTCATCAGAATTAACCCAGGCTTTAACTGAAAAATTGACTGAGCTATCGGCCAGTTCTCCCACCCGCGCAAAACTTTGCGGTTCTTTTAGTATGCGGGGATCGCTGGCCAAAATATTGAGAAGAAGTTCCTGGGCCTTTTTTAGATCATCGCCGTAGTCGATTCCAAAAGTCCAATCAACTCTTCTGGTGGCTTCAGTAGAATAATTGACGATAGGGCCTGCGATTAGTGGGCCATTGGGCAGAATGATAGTTTTATTGTCTGGGGTTTTCATAAAGGTACAGAAGATTCCAATCTCGCTGACCGACCCGGTGTAACCACCGGTTTCGATAACGTCGCCCACTTTAAAGGGCCTAAAGAGTAGCAGTAGAACTCCACCTGCAAAATTTCCCAACGAGCCTTGAAGTGCCATGCCCACTGCTAAGCCGGCAGCTCCTAAGATAGCAACAAAGCTAGTAGTTTTGACTCCCACCATTCCGAGGATTGAAATAAAGAGCGCCGCCTTTAAACCAACCGATACCAGGTTTTTAAGAAAGGGAGTAAGAGTGGGATCGACAGATCGAGCGGAGAGGGCTTTTTCAGTTACCTTGGCGATCATCTTTATCAGGGTAAGCCCTATAACTAGAACTACCACTGCCTGGATAACCTTTGTTCCGTATATAATTCCTAAATCAACAACTTTAGTAAGATCCATTTTTTACCTTTAGAATTTCGCAATTAGCGAAGTAGTGTATTGGTAGTCACTTTTTTTAGAGTCTGGTGTTGGTTGATTATCATAGCGATGAAGGTAGGCCAGCTTGAGAGAAAAAACCTTAGACATAATGAGGTTGAGACTGGGTTCAAAATTTACTTGCCAGTCGTCACTCTCTGAAACATTGGGGAGGGCCTCAACCCATAATTTATAGAAGAGACTTTCGTTATGTTGCCGGCTGTACTCAGTATAAAGCCTCAGCTTGGAGCCATTGGTTTTTCGACCTTCCAAATCAGATTCGAGGGTGCGCCGATAACCGGCCTCAAAATGTAGGTTTTGCTTTTTTTCCAATTTGAATTTATAAATCCCTCCGAGGTCATAATTCCAGCGGTACTCTAATGATGCAAAAAAATCTTCCTCTCTTTGAATAGCGGAGAAGGCCGACCACTTTTCGCTAAGTGTTCTTTCGTAGCGGGTATTTAAATCCCAATTCCTGGCGTTCAACTCGTCATCAGCTTTACCATAAGAATAATGGCCGCCCAATTTATAAGTATTCTTATTTTTAAGGTAAGTGTTTAAGGT
>JABGVH010000055.1 GCA_018646195.1 Halobacteriovoraceae bacterium | reverse complement strand
AGTGTCCCAGCTGCCTCTGCCCTCTCGGCCAGCTCCTTCAACCCCTGAACCTTCGCAACCTGCTCACGAAACTTCCTCTCAATCACCGGGATTGGAATACTAGTCCCTTGTAAATCTGAATCAAAGTCGCCTATCCTGGATGAAATTAAAATATCTACTTCATCTATTCCAACTACTCCTGCTAGCCTAGGGAGCATGCAATTCATTCCACTATATATTGATTCTACCTCGTCTTTTAAGTCTTGATATTCTCCCTTACCCAGTGCTGCAAACTGCTTATTAAATTCAACCTGATTCAGGTTTGCGGCACTAAAAAAAACTTCTTTTTCAAGAATTCCGCACAACCCTGCCACTTGTTTTTCAATTTTTTTACAGCGAGTCGAACGTTCAGCAGAATATAAATCCTTCCTAAGTTCAATTAACGGAACAAATCCGTTTTTCTTATTTCTTACTATCTCTTCAATTTTCGAATATTTACTTTCAAAAGATTTGTAGTATGAGTCAGTTACATTCTTCTTGCTGCTCTCTCTTATCAGCAAATCACTTGTTGCCGGATGCGAGAATAAGGAGATTTTAAAATCTTTCAGGAGTGGTGGATCATCAACATTGAAGGTGAAGAAATTGTTCTCTAGGTCACTTAAGTTCTTGCTCTCTCCGCCAACCACATTCTTTATAATGTTTTGAAGACTATTTGAATTTGTTTTATCTTTGATTAGGTGTTGGAATAGAGCTACGTCTTTATTAATTCTTGTTTCATCTGAATGTAATATTTTCGAAAATTCTTTTGCAGTGACTTTTTTATTAATCTTGATATTTTTCTTTTTCTCCAGGTACTCAATCGCCTTCTGAGGTAATATAACGGCAGGCACTACCGTCATATTTTTATTGTCTTCCCCTTCTTTATGTAAATCAAGAGCTTTGAAAAAACCACTAAGACCATTCTTTCCTTTTCCATTGAAAACTTCATTAAGAACTTCTGACTCCTTTATCCCTAATGACAGTAACCCTGATTTTTCAGCGACTTCTTTAAGAATTGGGTCAATATATTCTAGTTGTTTTTTAGAGCAACCTGATTTTTTAAACAATTGTTCCATCGTAGGCTGGCACAGAGGAACTCCAGGCTCTCTCATAATTTGATTACTAGTTTGTTCAAATAATTTCGTTATAAATACTGCCGACGCTTTTAGAGCAAACGCTTTCCTGATTAACTCTTTTTGTTTATCAAACTCTGGTTTCTCTGGACATATATTCTTCCCCATAACTCGCTTACAGGTACATCTTAAGTCTACTGATTTTTGGGACTCTTTATTCCAAAGAACGAAATCTCTTTTATCGACTACATCTTTTTTGTCAATTTTTCGAAGTAATTTGAAGCAAGATTTTTTGTCTATCTTGGTTGTTTTTACTACAAGCTTTTTAAGGGCCTCTGGCAAAATATCCAACCCTTTACAGGGGGTCAATTGGAGTTTTCCTAGCTCTCTATTTAGCTCGGCCTTACTACTACTGCCGCATACTTCCCCATAATCCTGTCCCCAAGAAACGGTTGCAAATAGACAAAATATCAATCCGAACTTGTGGGCCTTCACTTCCTCTCTACTTAGCTATTACCCATGATTAGGTACTATTTTCAACACAATAGACTTATCGCCTGTTTTCAAGCATATATTAGCTTTGATTGAGAATAACCCTCGAGAATCTGTCAAAATAGTGGTCATTTTCAAAGGTTTGTACATTCTGCTAACTCCTTGTTGTTACTTGTTATAGGGGGTAATGGCCCACAAGGCTTGGTAGAAGGCAATCAGGCACTCATTAAGATTTGTTTAATAGCGTCTGTTTGGCATGATCTTCGCATATTTACCTATAAGCTTTATGAGAATAACCACATAACAACTACCTCTGAAAGGTTGGAACTTATGAAAAAGACATTATTTGGACTAATTTTTTGTTTAATCTCACTTCCTATATTTGGTGGTGAAGATTGTGATGTATGTGGTCCCCAGCTTACAGGTAGTCCCCTAAAAACAAACTTCTCTTTCCAAGCCATTGGCCAAACGTCAAAATATATTACTCAATCTAACGATAATAAAAATTTTGAGACGACTCTCTCTAATGACCCAAGAAAAATCTTCGCTAAAAGCTCACCAAAGTGGCTTGAAGCTGTTGGAAAGATTTCTGTTCCTCACCGAACTAAAAATGAAAAAACTGATTGTAGCGTTTCTCTTTTGACAGATCATCTTGATAAAGACTCAATCATTGCAGTGACTGCCGGGCATTGTATGAAAAATTGGAATTTTCCAGGTCAAGACCCAAAGGCTCCTGCGGTAATAACTTTTACAAAAAAAGACGGAACAAAAGTTACTCGATCAGTAGAGAAAATATTAAGTATGAGTCCAAGTGAAGGTGATTACGCTATATTGAAATTAAACAAAACTGTACCTAATTCACTTGTAAAACCATTGCTGATTGCAGATGGTCCTTACAGAGGAGCTGATGGCTTTGGTTATCTTGAATTTGATGAATTTACGGGCGGCCCTGGTCATAAAAAAGCGTTTGGGACTTTAGCTGGTTACTCTAGTGACTCTAGTCCACAATTTGGTAACAAAGGTCAAAATTTAACCTATCATGAGGACTGTCACCTAAACGGAGGCGAAGCTTACATCAAGTCCACAAAATGTTGGTCTTACAAAGGTGCTTCCGGTGGAGCAACTGTCGTTACAGTTGATCAAGGTGATTACAACGATAATATAGGTGTCGAACACCTCTATGTTGGAGCGGTAATGGGTCAGCGCAAAGGCGACAATAAAAGAGCTTTCATTACTCCCCTCGAATTTTTTCGTGAGCCACTTGAATCTGCATTCAAAAACTACATGCCTTAGAGTTGGTTTTTTTGAAATTTTTTCAATATTTTGTAGCTAACACCTAAACCTAGAACCAATTTTTCAACACTTATCAGACCTTAGTGGACTTTTTGAGACCGGTCTATAATAAACCCATAACTTGTTGATTTTATTCTATAAGTGCGCTAGTAATAACTCAAAGCAAAAGTTTAGAGTTCCAAGGATCCGCTAGCCAAGAACTTTAGTTGAGCAAATCCTTTGTAACCCGAGACCAATGCTATGAACCAATGGATCAAATCTTTTAAGGGGAGTCATCATGTTCAAAAAGAGAATCAAGAAGTCAGTAAGAACAGTTTACGATTTCTAACAGAAATTTTTAACAGATATGGGGCTTCAGTTAACTTTGAAGCCTCTCTGTTAGAGAATCAACCTTTCTTTACTTCCCTCCTTTTAAATTCACTCGTTTCATTTAATACCGCTATTTTTTCCGATACTTTATGTAAAGGCTTCCAACATCCACTGTGGCTGCAGTTAATATCTCAAAATCAAGGGTTAAGAACGATTTCTGAAGAACAATATCAAGAGCTCAGGGAACTAAACAAGGCCTTATTGGGATTAGATATTGATGAGCTAACCGAATCACTTCCAATAAGCAGGAAAATCAAAGTAGGACTTTACAATAAAATCGAACTTCACCTCCTCCCATTATATTATCAATATCGTAACGATATAATTGAAAATCGGAATATCAATAAATTCCTGCAGACTTTTAATGAAGTCGAAGGTTGGCCAAAACTTTTTGGAGTAATTCTTTCACATAGGACAAACTTAAGTTCAGACCAATTGGATTTGCTACTTAGAGAAAGTGAAAAGTATCTTAAAACAAAAATTTCCAATCAGGATGATTTAAAAATGCACCTTCAGCTTCAAAACGGATATGCGCATCATCTATTAAAGTTAGGGAAAAAAGAGCAGCTAGCCGAATTGCGTGCTCAAACAAAATTTCTCGCAGAGAAAATAGAGAACAGCGCTCTTCGTTCACATGTTATAGGAAACTGGCATTATCAGCAAAACATAGTTACAGGCATAGGCTCTAGGGATTTATTCATAGGAAGAGAGCTCGATTATGGGTTTCATGATATTGAATACCGAATTGCCCAAAATATACATGATAAAGAAGACAATAGTTGTGTAGAATATTATTTGAATGCACTATCAGTATCAACTTGGTCGATGCCAGTTGTTAATGATTTCGGTATTGCCCTTTCCGACTTCAATTACACTGACCAGCTTGATAATTTAAAACAATTTTTAGGTCATTTAGGAATGTTTAAGTGAGCTCCAATAAAAAAAACAATTCCAATCTCCTTTTTACGCTAATGATGATTAGTTTATTCGGAAATGCTTGCGCTGACTATGCCTTGCTTTGGTATTCGATAGATACCCTAAACCTAAATACTGCTATTGCTGGGAATAATGTTAGTACCTTTTATATTGGGCAAGCAATAGGGGCTATTTGCCTTGCCCCATTCCTAGCCGTTACCTTTGACAAACTTCCAAAGCTATTTGGCTGCTATTTTTTGGATATTTTCTATGGATTTATCCTTTTAATTCTGGGCTACTTATTCTCAATTAATCATTTAACTCCAATTTCCATATTAGTTCTGGCTGCTCTCCTTTCTGCTATTTCTATAGTCTACAGAAGTGCTGTCGGGTTTTCTTTAGTGAGTAGTTTGAAAGATAGCAAAAACCTAATTCCAAAATTTGTTACCGCCCTCACATTATCCAATATGCTTGGCGCAGCGGTGGCAGGAAGTATCTATCAGCTCATAGGATTCCAAGGAGCAGTTATTATAGGGATAGTGACATTTCTCCCGATTATGGCTTACTATCACACGGTTTTCAATAATGTGTCTGAAGAACGAACAATAATAAAAACCGGCTATTTCCATGACTTAAAAGAGTCCTTTCTATTTCTATTAAAAAATAAAACAATTTTATACATTGCCAGTTCACTTGCGATATTTAATATGTCTGGCGCCTTTTTCCCAGCGCTAATGGGAATAGCTTTAAAAAAATATACCTCCGGAGGCTCTGTCTATTTTGGAGTCTTAGTCGGTGCTGGCCTTTTGATCAGTATTTCTTTATTAAAAATTCTTGATAAATATTCGAGAAAACTTAAATTAAATCAAATAATAGCTATTTCGATAGCGCCTTGTCTTATAATCGCACTTATTTCCTTAAATATCCCTCATTATGTACCTTTTGTTCTTCTCTATTTTTTCGCCTGTATCGGATCTTCATTAAGGAATGTTTCTACAGGCAATCTTAGGATAAAAATTGTTCCTAAGGACAAAATAGGTAGGGTAAATACACTTTATACAATTTTTCTCTATTCAGGTCAGATTACGGGGAGTTTTTTAATAGTACCATTCTTTGTTACTGACATTAAGAAGGCGTTAATCGTTATGTGCATTGTTATGGTAGCTGCTATGTTATTTTCTTTACTCAGCTTAGATAAGAAAAACCTTCAGGATGTCTTAGATGCTTAAAGTCCTCCCCCTTTTAATGGCCATATCATTATTGTCTTTTCCAATATCAAGTGCGGAAATACGTTTACCTATTTCTTTCATACCTGAAACATTAGTCCCCACAAATTTAAAACAAGTTGACTCTAACAGGGTAGCTGCTCTTATTACTGAATCTCTATTTAAGGTAAGAGATAAATTTCAACTATCTCCAATTATTGCTAGTTCCTATACTTGGGAAAATAATCAGAAAACTATTAATTTAAAAATACGGAAATCTCGTTTTAGTGATGGTTCTTACGTCACTAGTAAACAAATAATACACTCTCTAAAGAACTGTATTAAGTACGCTAAAAAAAGCGCCAGGCTAAATATTTTAAATATCTTAGGTTATAAGCAATTTATTAATACAGGGAAAAATTTAAAGGGCCTCAGGGAAGCTGGGACAAACACTATTCAAATCGAATTAGTAAAAAAAGGGCCACTTTTATTAGATGACCTGTCACATACTGGATGTGCCATTATTAAACCATCTATTAATGGTAGTTGGGACTTGCTTAAGGGAGCGATTGGAACAGGTCCTTATATGCTTAAATCCGTTTCAAATAGTGATATTGTTCTAAAATTAAACCCATTTCATGAAGCCAGTGAAATTCCTCAAAATGTTAGATTTATAAATTCTCAAAAGGCCAATAAAGCCAAAGAAAAAATGGACCTAATCTTTGATTTAAGGGGAAATGAAAATCCTGGGCCAGAGTACATTTCCTATAATATATCCTTACCGATGTATTGGCAGATGAGTCTAAACAATGAAAAAAATATCTTTAAAAATAGATTGGTTAGGAAAGCTGTTACTTTAGGCCTGAATTTTAAAAAAATAAGAAAATTCTTCAATTGGGAAGAATCCCGAATGCAATCCGGTCTTTTTCCTTTTGGCATGCGAGGCTTTAAATCTCGAAAATTAAACTCTGGATTAAACGATTTAAATAAATCAAAAAAGTTATTAAAAAAAGCAGGATACACTAAAAAGAACCCACTAACACTTCGTTTACTACTTTCAAGAAGAGGGGGAAAATTAGAAAACACCCAGATATGGAGTGATGCGTTTAATAACCCCTATATTAAAATTAATCCTATTCTCCTGTCCCATAAAGAGGTTATCAAAGAAAAAAAGAAAGGAAACTATGACCTAATATTCCACGGTAAAAGCCCAGGTTCCATCGAACCACATATGCTTCTAGCATCATATCTTAGAGATTCAATATTCAATACTTCTAGAGTTAGAGATGGAAAGTGTGATCACTACATTACCAATGCCATAAGCGAATTTAATTTAAAAAAACGCTGGCAAGCCTATGAACAAGCACAAGACTGTATTCTAAACGGTTTTTACGTTATCCCTCTTGCAACGTTGAATTCCGGCAAGGTATATATTAATAATAAGTGGGAATTACCAGGGAGGAACCCTTATTTTCTTAATCCTTACAGGATTTATGACTGGAGGAAAAAAAGAAAATGAGAAAATCTCTGGCGGTAAAACTTTTTTCCATCTTGATGCTAATATATATAGCTTCTATTATGTCGTTCGGTTTCTTCTATTTAAATAAATACTCCAAAGATTTAGCCGACGCTCGAAGAGATGTGGTAAGTGCTTATGGAAATTCACTCGTGAATTTAATTAAGCGCCCCTTCAGTACAGGCAACTACATGATTGTCCAAGACTATATAGATGTAGAAAAAGCACCGAAGTTCTTAGTGTCAATAGTTGTAGAGAATTCCAACAACGTAAGTATTGGCGAATCGAGAAAACCAAACCTCGCGTGCACGGCTCAAGAAACCTACACAGCGCCACTATCAATAAATGATCCTCGTCTCGCTAAAAATATGGACCAAGGCAAAGTAAAAATCACATATACAAATTGCGACATTAGTAAAAAAATAAATAAATCAATGCTGGCATTCGTATTCGTGTCAATTATTTCGTTTGTAATTTCAGGAATTGCTTTTCGAGTATATTTAAAATTTGCCTTCTTACCAATGGAAAGGGCAATAGTCGCTGCCCACGGGGATGAGGAAATGGATATATTTATCCAGGAAAAGGCACCCATTGAAATACGTCCTCTTCTTAAGATTATTTCACGCCAAAAAACAGATATTGCAAATTCGAAAGTGGACGAAGCCAAAATGGAACTTTCAAAACAAGTTGCCCATGATATCAGATCGCCCTTGACCGCCCTCGACATGGCGACCAAAAACATAGCAACTATACCTGAAG
Source organism: Halobacteriovoraceae bacterium (assembly GCA_018646195.1). GTDB lineage: Bacteria > Bdellovibrionota > Bacteriovoracia > Bacteriovoracales > Bacteriovoracaceae > JABGVH01. The sequence continues at coordinate 32,967 of JABGVH010000055.1, read as the reverse complement.
ATCAACGAGTAATTATAAGGGGCGCGATCCACAGGATTCATGATATTGCTAATTATTTGTTAGTAAGTAAGTCTAAGAACAAAGAAAAACTTGAAACCCTCCAACTAGTAAGCGAATTAGTAGACTCTATACTCACTGAGAAAAGGATGCAGTATAGATCAAAAATCAATATTATAATTGAACCAGAAATTAGCGAACAAGCATATGGACAATTTATCAATATTAATTCAGCTCAACTAAAAATTGTGCTTTCTAATCTAATTGACAACGCCGTGGAGTCGTCTGACCAGAAAAGACTAAGTAAAGTTTCTGTGATCGTAAACTCTGATGAGAGATTCATATTGATAGATGTAGTTGATAATGGCTCTGGGATTAATAGTAATCTATTAACAGACCTTGAAAATGGTAAATATCGTAGCGAAGGCAAAGAGGGCGGCAACGGATTAGGCCTAGCGCATGCTTACAAAATTATTGAAAAAAACAGCGGATACATAAAAATTCAATCCGAGATGAATACTGGGACAACGATAAGAATATCTCTTCCAATAGGGACACCACCAAAATGGTTTGTTCCCCAAATCGTTATTGTTCCAAAAATGACTATAGTTATTTTAGACGATGATAAATCAATTCACGACGTTTGGAATAAAAGACTCTCTCAGTTTAAAGAACTTGTTAAGGTAGTGAATATCACTACCCCAGAAGATTTTAGATTATATTTTAGTAACAATGATTCCCTAGGCTTTTTTCTTCTATTGAGTGATTATGAACTGCTCGGGCATAATACCACCGGTCTTGATCTAATTTGCGAATTCAACCTACAAAAAAAATCAATATTAGTAACCAGCTATTACGAAGATCCAACCATTCTAGGAATTTGTGTAAAGAATAACATCAGAATGATACCAAAGAACTTCGCCATAAAAATACCCATTCTCACCCAAAGTGATGATAGCGCTAAAAAACAAAATAATGCAGTTATACACTTAGAAGACGATAACATTCTTAGAAAAAGCTGGGAAATTTCTGCTAAAGAACATGGCATTGAGATATTCTCATTTTCAGACACTGTGAATTTGTTAAACTCAATCGAGGATTTTTCAAAAAATATGACCTTTTACCTCGATGAGGATCTTCAAGAGAATATGAAGGGTCACCAAGTTGCAAAAATTTTATTTGATCACGGATTTGAAAATATTTACCTTTCAACCGGCTATTCTAAAGAAGAATTTAAAAATTATTCATTTTTGAAAGGCGTTATAGGTAAAGAACCACCATGGGAAAATTGTTAAAAATCTTTACTTTGAAAGACCTCCACCCTCAAAGCTAGGCGGAATTCCGCACTCTCCACCAACGCATTCACCTTGATCGAAAGATGGAGGAATTCCACATTCGCCACCGACACATTCCTCGGCAGAGTCAGAGACATCTGGTATACCGCATTCTCCGTCGACACACTTGGTTTTTGGTGCTTTCTTTTTGTCCACATTGTCTCGCTTGGCCTTAGGAGCAATAGCGCCATCCGCTTCGTCGAGTTTTAGGTCTTTCCCTGAAGTTCGGGACAGGTTAGAGATGTCACATCCTGAAGAGTTTTGGAGTTCTTCACGTTTGATTAGGTTTTCCATCGAACAGAAAGGAAGTTTTTTTAGGTGAGACTTGAAAAAGCTAACAACTTTAGTGGGAGGCGAGAGACCTTTCCAGTAATTTCCCTGTCCCCCATTTCCGCAACAATCAGGCGCTGGGAATAGTCGTCCAGCTAAGTTTTTATTTCCGCCACCCTCTAATTGATTGGCCATAATGGTGGCAGCACATTTGATGTTGTCCGGAGGAGTTTGCAAATCGGTGTCAGTATCAAAGACACAATCGGGGCCATGCTGGGCTATTCCATTGAACTTGAGACCGAAAAGACCGTGTTGGTCCTTTTTTGGCTTGCTCATGCGGCGGTCAAAGCTAGACTCAGAAAAAGCAAGACTGGCCATGAACATACCCCAAAAGTAACGGCGCTCTTGTGGCATTACACGGGTGTCATTCAGGCCCGGACAACCTAGCATATCGAGGTCCGGTTGGTGCAAACGCTTAAACTCGAAAGAGTCGAATAATTTTGGATGCTTGTTCTCGAGACTTCCTAGAGCAAAACCGTTGTACTCAGATTTCCATTCCAGAACGCGCCCTGTCTTAGAATCTACTTGTGGCACAACTTTTGGAGCACCATTTGCCACCAACTCTCCGAGGTCCGTAGTTCTACAATTTTCGGGGATCAATGGCCGCTCTGGTTGTAAAAAATATTTATCAACTTGATCGGCGCTCGGTACGGAACCTTTTTCAAAGCCGATAGGTGCGGGTTGCTTTTTATTACATGAGCCCGAACTGAATAATACGACTACTAAAATTAGAAATAACTGATAAATTCCGACTCTCACGACCTTCTTATCGGTTATTCTGAGGCTTATATTAGGATCAAAAAGGAAAAATTGACGGATACAGTCAGAAAAAATTACACTTAAGGTAATGAAAAAATCGTGGATTCTCAAGGCCATATTGCCCCTTCTTTGCCCCCAACTACTCTTGGCCAATCAAAGCTATACCCTTAAGGATTTAGAGGTTCTAGAGTCCCAGAAGTCTTATAAGGAGTACCTCAGCCACGCTCTAGATATAAGGCCATCAAAAAGAGGAATACATTGGCAGAAGATGACCAGGCATATGGGTTCTGGTCTTATTCAGGAAATGATTAAAAAGGGCCATTTTTCTGAGAAGTCCTATTTACGAATTGATGAACTCGCTAATTGGTCCATATTTAGAGCTGATGAATACTTTCAATTAAAACGTAATCAATACGCCTCCAAGTACTTTAAGCAGTGTCTTGAGAATAAATGGCCTAAATGCACTAAGGGAATACGTAAATTTTGGAATTCCTCTGATAAGAATCCTGAACTAGGTTTGGACCTTGCTAAATTATTACAGCACCATGTCTTAGATAAGGACCTTTGGGAATATGCTAAGGCCACTACTTCGACAGAGTACGGAGAATTTTATTGCCAGCGACCATTTGTCCAAAAAATTATTGTCGCTCACCTAGGCCAGTTTCAAGAAAAATTAAATGATTTAAAGCAAGAAATGGATAAGTGGATTCATAAGGATTGTTGGCAGCAACTAGAGAAACCCCTGCGCCATTCACTTTCCTCTGGAAATCCTAAGGCCCGCAATTTTTCTTATAGGCTATTGGGGTTGAGAAGCAAGCTAACCCAAGGTGAAAAGGACCTCTTCCTAGCTCTTTATATTTTGGAAGGCCCAGTTGTAGGCAAGGTTTTTAACTTAGCATGGGGTACTTTAAAAATTATCGGCCAGGATTATAAGAGAAGGGACCGACTCTTCGGAAAACTCATCCAACTAGACCCCCTCCCTGGGAAAGTCTTTGGTCATCCAAATATCGAAAAAGTAAAAGTAGTCATAAGCTTTCTACATAACAATATCCCCGAATATGTTGATCATTATGCCCGAACCTGCATTAACTTCTATGCTGGCAAGGGAGACTTCCCTAACGGAAACCCTACAATCGAATGTCGGGACTTATTAAAGCACACTGTCGGCAAACCTTGGGTAGATCCAGGTATTCAGATTCGTTACTCAGGTCTTAGAAAACTCTAATCATTAGGCAAAAAAAAAGCCTGATCAAATGATCAGGCCTTCTTTATAATTCTTTACTTAAAACTAATTTAAATCAGGACTTATGAAAGGTGCTGATTAACAATTTTGGTAAGTTCAAACATTGTAATTTCTTTCTTACCAAATAGTGGGCGAAGTTTAGCATCAGCAATGATGTTTCTTCTATTTTTTGGATTTTGAAGGTCATGCTTCTTGATGTAAATCCAAATTTTCTTAACAACTTGAGTTCTAGGGATTGGAGCTGATCCAACGATAGCTGCAAGTTCAGAAGAAGGCTTAAGAGCTCTCATGAAAGCTGCATTTGGCTTTCTTTTCGTTTTCTTTTTAGCTTTTTTCTTAGTTGCTTTAGCTTTTTTAGCTACTTTCTTAGTGGCTTTTTTCTTAGTTGCTTTAGCTTTTTTAGCTACTTTCTTAGTGGCTTTTTTCTTAGTTGCTTTTTTCTTTGTTGCTTTTTTCTTTGTTGCCTTAGCTTTTTTCTTAGTGGCTTTTTTCTTAGTTGCTTTGGCTTTTTTCTTAGTTGCTTTTTTCTTTGTTGCCTTAGCTTTTTTCTTAGTGGCTTTTTTCTTAGTTGCTTTCTTAGCTACTTTCTTTGTTGCCTTCTTAGTTGCTTTCTTCTTAGTTGCCTTCTTCTTTGTGGCTTTCTTCTTTGCCATGATTACCTCCGAATCTTGTTAATAATAATTTCTAATTTTTTTATCTTTTCGTTAAAAACCAGAATAACTTTAAAAATTTCCTTATCTTTTTTATCTTTTGCTTCGATTTTCGTCTGTGAAATTCAAAACCATTTTCTTAATTTTTTACAGTTCTTAATTTCTACACGAAAAACCGTATCAAAGCAAATTGCCCCCTAGCGACTATGCTAGGGAAACTGCTACTTCAGCAGCTTTTCCCATTCAACGACTTTCTCATCTTCCATTTTCTCCTTCGATTTAACGTAGCCATGGCTTTCGTTGAGGGAGTACATTCTAAAATTATCTATCCGACAATAGTGCTTAATCTTCTTTAATTTCAATTCCCTGGCGACTTTTTCATAGAATTCTTTAATTTGATGAGAGTATCCTGAGCCTTGGAAATGCATTTTGAGGGCGGTATTTTTAGTCAGCAGAGAATCTCCATCAACACGGTAAAATAGAGCCGCTACAATATCGTCATCAGAACTGACGGAAAAAAGTTCCCATCCTTCTGAGACTTCATGCTTAATTTCTTTCAGAGTCCAGTTGAAATCTGGAGAATCAGAAAATGCTCCAACATTATGTTCGAAAACATCTAAGATTTCTTGGGATTTTTCGGCTTTTTTGAAATTCAGTTCCATTAAATCTCTTTGGCTAAGCTCATAGCTTACTAACGTACGCTGCTAGGTCTTTGAAGTCCTGATCAGTAAGATTCGCAATATAAGGATTCATATCAGGATTTTTTCGAGTACCAGACTTAAATAAATTGAGAGTTGAGTAGATATACCAGTCGTGTTGACCACCAATTCGCGGAGCTGATTTCTCTATTTTCCCTTCACCTGAATTTCCGTGGCATTGAACACAGGTCTTAAAAAGGGTCTTGCCGCGACTGGAATCTTGCGCCCAAAGGCCGTTTCCATAAGTTAATGTTAACAATGAAAGGCAAGCTAAAAGAGTTTTCATATTCCTCACTAATAATCAAATTCAAGAAATTGTAGCCCTACTGCCCCTACTCCGCAACAATTTTAAAGTGTTTTAATCGGAATTCTTTTTCTAGTAGTTTTTGTAAAAAATGTTGAACAGCAATGGCATATGTACCCATAATTTTCTGAAAAATAACCAGTTGATTCCCCTGAAAATGGACCAATCTCGCCTCTTCTGGGGAGACAGATGCATGAAATATTTCTTGGAAGAAGGCCAGCTGGGGAACCAATGCACTACTACTAAAATCTTCGAGCGCCTGTGGTAGTGGCTTCTTCAAAGGACGTGAGAGTAGAATAGAAGTCATAACTTTTTGCATTATTACCCCCAATAAAAGCTGCCCTTCCTGATCTGAGAGTTCTTCTGTCGGAAAGGCCCTTTGATTATTCTGATCTCTAAGGTAGCTTTCAATTTCTCGAAAACTTACTTTTTCGAGCTGCCCTAATTCCTTTCCGATAGACATATTTAGCCAAGTCACAAAAATAACATCGATTAATGTTGCTTTGTCGCTATCTGCCATCGGATAAAATTCAGCGTCTTTTAGCCTGCCTTCAGGGTCAATATTGCAACTAAAAGCGTAATGCTGTTGATCGCCAATCCTAAATTGATTACAGGCCAGCGCCTTTTGCTTCTTATACTTCTGCCAGTTCTTATTCAGCTGGTCCTGTATTTCTTGAATTCGCAGAGAAAGCCTTTCCAAAACAATTACCCTTTCTTAAGCTATAGGACATGAACCAAAACGATTTTATCCAAAAAGTTAGCGATGCAGGTGAGGTTGCCTTAATTGGCCCTCTCGGTCAAGGAAGGCCCCCTAGTAACCAAATACCATGGCTGATTGTCGACGGCGGCCGGGACTGCCTAAACGAGACTCAAATTAAAGGACCGGTATTTTGGGTTGGCGATGGGGATTCATCGAAAGAAGCACAGCTTATCGATCTCAAATGGGAACCCCAGAAGGATTTCTCTGACTTTAAAGGGGCACTGGAATTATTGCCTACCGTTGATAAGGTTTTCTGCTGGGGCTTTTTAGGAGGCCAGCGGGAGCATGAGATGGCCAATTTTGGGGAGGGCCATAGGTTTGTAGCAGACCGCGAGAACACTTTACTCAACTTCGAAGACAGGGTTCTCATTTTTCCAGCTGGAACACATTCCATTCCCATAAAGGATCGTGAATTTTCACTCTTTGTACTAGAGAGCTGTCAGATAAAATTAGGCGGAAATTGCCATTATCAAATAAAGCAGCCGCAACTTCTCCGGCCCTTAGAGAGCTTGGGTTTACATAATAGTGCTAATGGCCTTGTAGAAATTAGCGCAACCGGACCATTCTTCATTTTTCTGGGGTCAAAATAAGGCGCCCAAGAGAGTTATTCTCGATCAATTCGCGACTTAAATATTGCTTTCGATAGTCGCCCTTGAGGTATTTTGAAAGTTGATTTTTATAAAATGGGCTTCTTGGGTGACCAGAAGTTCCCAGCGGTAAAATTCCAAAACTTTGCTGGGGATTCGCAAAATCGATTAATCTACGGGTAGAGGGCCCTGCATGGGCGCTATGACCACCTTTGCAGCCTACCCAGCGCAAATTATTTATTATATTAAAACCACCGGGCGCCGGCATAGGGCCCAGGTTAAAGAATTGATCGAGAGGCTCCGACCTCCCTAAAGGGTGGACGAAGGTTACCTGGTGAAATTTTCCCCAACTCCAATCATTCCCTTCTTTTTCCAATTTTTTAAGTAATTTCTTAAAGGCCAAAATAACGACCTCATTCCTTCTTTCAGTTAGGCCTCTTGTCTCCTTCAAGTCCCACCACTTAGAGTTAGGTTGCTTTAGGCTCCTTTTATAAAAAATCCATAGTGCTGTTAGTCGACAATAGCGATCAAATTCAGCTGGAGAAAATTCGTCCAGTAGAAGTTTCTGAACTTCTCGATTCAGTAGGTGAAAAATACTGGCCCCAACACTCTCTGTATTGGATTGCAGGTCCCAATTTTTCAGTCTATCAAAGGCCAATTTATGACCACCAGACCAATTATTCGACTCTAATGCTTTTATTAGAATGGGTCTTATCCAAGAAATCTCAATATTGTAATTCGAAGTTTGAACGCCTTTTAACTGCTCGAGGTTCCAATCCTCTCGTTCCTCTAGAAAATTGAGAATAGTTTTATAGCGATCTATGCCATTCCAGGCGCCCTTCAAGGCCTTTGCGCTACCAGGAGGCCTAGCATTGGCCGAAACGATCAAGCCATTTGCTGGGTTCAATTGAGATGGTTTTGAAGAAAAGTCGATATAGCCAAGGTATTCATCTTGGCCAGTTGCTCCCTCAAGAACAAAATCCGGCCTAACATGGGAGGGTCGAATGGGAATGGCTCCAAGAATCCAGCTGGCAATATTTCCCTTCTTATCAGCGTAAATAATATTTAGGCCAGGGGCCGTTCCGTAGGTAACACCTTCTTTAAATTGCTCAATTTCTTTGGCATGCCCCATTTTATAGATCGCTTCAAGCATCCTGTTATGCGGCAAATGATAGGTCCACTTCATCGCCAAGTCTTTTTGTTCGCTTATAGAATCAAGCAGTGGCCCATGGGGAGATGTTTCCACCGTTAGCGATACCGGTTGCTGCCCCTTAACTTCGATTTTCTCATGGCGTTTTCTAAGGTCCACCCAACTTCCCTTATAAAAAGTTTTCTGGCCTCGGCGCTTTTCACGGTAAAAATCCATATCGTCTACGTAGGAAATGGTCAGTCCCCATCCCAGGTCTTTATTATGTCCCAGCACCGGGTAGGGAACGCCAGGTAGGAAATGTCCGTAAATTTGATAATTGGGAGTATGAATGCTCGCCTCAAACCAGATATTTGGTTGCGAAAAACCGATATGGGGGTCACTTGCCAAGATTGCAGCACCACTTTTACTTCTCTTTGGAGCTATTGCCCAAGCGTTACTCCCCTCAAAGCTAGGAAGTGGTGCCCCTCCCGCTAGTGAAAATAATGAATCCAACTTTTTCCAAAGAGGGTTAACATTTGCAAACATACGCTTTTTTATGGCATCAGGCTCCACTCTAAGCTTTTCCATCATTTCGGGAGAAAACTTATTGCCCAGCTGCGAGAAAAGCAGGTCTTGCTTGAGTCCAATTCCAAAACTATAAGACATATAGCCCAAAAATGCATAGGTATCGAGGGGAACGAATGGCCTTGGCCGGTATCCTAGTAGGTAAAATTCAAAAGGCAATGGCCCGCTTTTTATAAAATGATTGACACCTTTTAAGTAGGCTAAAAGCCCTTTCCACATTTTGGGATTTCTGACCGAAGGAGGATCATCTTCTAATCTCTTCTTGGCATAATGGGAAAGACCTACACTTCTAAAAATTTTATCCACCTCGAGGGTTTTTTTGCCAATTACTTGGCTCAATTGGCCTCTTCCTAATCTCCTATAAATATCCATTTGAAAAAGCCGCTCACTGGCCATGACAAAGCCTAGGGCGCCATAAGCATCTTCTTCATTCTGAGCAAATATATGCGGGATTCCTGCCTGGTCTCGTTGAATTTCAACTTTTGCAGATAATCCTGGAAGGATTATTTTTCCGGAGATTGCCGGTACACAATACCAGGTGTAACTAAAATAGAGTGTGACAGCGAAGGCCACAATTGAAATAGCGCCAACCGCGAACCACTTCAAGCTTTTCTTCCAATTCATGGGGATTAGTTTAGAATAGGAATATGCATGTGCAAAGTCCCACATCTCGATACCCTTTCTTAGACCAAATCAGAGGATTTGCTGTTTTCCTCATGATTATTTTTCACGCCTGTTATGACCTCACCCTATTTGGTTTTATGAATGCAGATTTCCAAAATAATCTCTTTTGGTGGAGCTTTCCTAGAGTAATTGTCTTTTTATTTTTGATTTCTGTGGGGCTCGGTCTCGCTCTTTCTCACACCCCTAAAATCAAGTGGAACTCTTTCTGGAAAAGGTTCTTGAAAATATCTTCGCTTGCCGCACTGATTTCAATAAGCACCTTTTTCTTGTTTCCAGACCGCTGGATTTATTTTGGAACCCTACATTGCATCGCCCTAACCAGCCTAATGGCATTGCCCTTTCGAAACTGGCCCTGGGTCTCATTAGTGGTGGCCGCCCTTTTAATTATCCCCTCGGCTTTTTTTAGTTGGGATTTGCCCTGGATTAGTCTTCCCCACAAGTCGATGGACTATATTCCGGCCTTTCCATGGCTTGGTGTAGTTCTAATAGGTTTATTCGCATGGCATAAAAATGTTCATAAATGGCCGGCCATTTGGCCTAAGAAGTTAGCTCTACTGACAACGATGGGTCGCTACTCGCTTTGGATATACCTTCTGCACCAACCTATTATTTACCTGCTGGTTTTTGGCCTCAATCAGCTACTTTCTAAGCATTGATTCCCTAGCCGTTTTGCGCTACTTCATGCTAAATTCCGGGCATGTTAGATAAGCTAGAGAAAAAATACAAAAACCTCGAAAAAAGTATTGGTGGCCTAAAATTCGCCGTTCTAATCATCCTTACTTTTACCGGCCTTATGATTATTGGAACTTTCGTAGAAAGTTATCTTGGTACAGAGTTCGCAGGTCGTGCAGTTTATAAAACACTTCCATTTATGGGGATTCAGTTTTTCTTATTCCTCAGTATTTTGTTTGCCACATTTTTAAGATTGCCTCCAAAGAAAAGGCTGTACGGTTTTTATGTTATCCACAGTGGTTTAATTTTAATTGCCTGTGGCTCTTTTGTAACATTTTATTCAGGACTTGATGGACATATAACTCTTCCGCCTAATGAGCCCACTCGCTATATTGAACTCAACCAAGATGTATTAGAGATTATCTTTTTAAAAGAAGACGGTAAGACAAAAAGGGTCGAATACGAACTACCCAATTCAGCTTATTCTAGTTCCATTGATCAAGAATACGAGGGGATCAAAATTACTGACTACTTCCCCTTTAGCCAGAACCGCTTCGAGTGGGGTCACTCTACAAGAACTTATCCCCCAGGAACTCCTCTAAACTCAGCAAAATACTCTATATACAATGATATGGTAACTCAAGAATTCACTGTTACTCTACACCCAGAGGCCAAGGACTTTAAAAGCACTCTAACCCTAGGACCGCTATCCATACACTACCTGCCGGCACCAATTGCCCCCTGTCTAGAGGAGAAAAACCCTTCTTCATTAGTTATCTGGGATATGCTTAAAAATAGCTGTTTTACGCCTGAGTCAAGAAACTTGAAAATTCAAAAATCAAAAACAGGCAACCGCTTCTTAGTAGTAAAAGAAAGGGGAATGCTCTTTTCCTTCTTTCCTGATTTTTCCCCCTACCCACTCGACAAGCAATTTAATGTCGTCCAGTCGGCAACCATGAAAATTTTCAGTAAGAAAATCTTCCAGTCAAAACCAAATTTATTTTTACTGGGAAAAAAAGCCGCCTATTATGATGCAGACGATGAAAGGTGGATAATTTCTGAAATAAAGGCCAATGAAGCGCTAGAGTTACCTTGGATGGGGTTCAAACTGGACCTATTAGAAACCAGAATAACGAAAGTTCCAAAACTTGTTCCGGAATACACTTTCCCCAGGCAAGAAAATAGTAAAATAACTATTGGAGACCAAAAGGCGGTACACCTTGTGGTTGCCGGTAAAGACTATTGGGTAACAGACAAAGCTCCGTTAGTAATTCCTTACGAAAATTCCAGTATTAAGGTCCTATTACGAAAAAAAATACTAACCTTGCCCTTTGAACTTATGCTTTCCAGATTTAAAATGAAAAAAAACCCTGGAACTAACTCTCCTGCTAGCTACGAAAGTTTTGTAAGGCTTTTCACAGCAAAAGGTCCTGAGATTCACCATATTTTTATGAATAATCCGCTCAAGTACCTTGGGTTTACTTTTTATCAAGCCTCCTATTTTCAAGTGGACCAATACAATTACGGATCTGTACTAAGTGTTAATATTGACCAAGGGAGATGGCTGAAATACCTAGGCTCCCTGCTTCTCGTTTTTGGGGCCATTTGGCATTATTTCATTAACAGAAAGCGCTTTAACTTTAAAAAGGGCGAGGACCTCCTATGAGATTGCAAGCTAAACTAATTTATCTACTTTTAATATTTTTCTCCTTTTCGGCCTATTCTTCTGAAACTTACTTCTGCAATGACGAGATGGGAAAACTTCCCATACAACAAAACGGAAGAACCAAGCCGCTACTTGTTCATGCCAATAAAATGGTAAAAAGTTTAACTGGATCGACTAAAGTCGGTGATTACAGTTCAGTTATGGCCTATTGCCTACTTTCTCTTGAGGGACTCACCCTTAAGAACGACCTTGTTCTGACAGCAAAAATAGAGCATGTAAAAGTCAGAGAATTACTTGAGATAGAAGAGGGAAAGAAAGGAATTTCTTTTAAAGAGCTGCTGCCTCAGAGTCCCAAAATACGCCGTGCCCTGATGCCTATTAAAGAAAATAATTCTTATAAAAAGGCATTAGTAAAATTATTTAACCAACTCTCAGTCTACAAAGATATCACCAATGGTTCAAATTGGTTGATTCCAGAGTATCAGGGGAATGATAAATTTGTATGGTTGCCTATCACTAGCTTTCTATCACCTGAGAAATTAAAAGGAACTGGTTTAAAGAACAAGAACGCCTTTTCGAAAGTGTTGGAAAAGGCCAATGAAACCTACCAGCAGAAAAATGGGGATACCCATATTTTAGAATACAAATACTCAAAGCTAAATCTCCCTGGCCTTAACTTTTTATTCACCTTCTTGGCATTGGCCTTACTTGTATTATTTAAGAAAACTAAAGCGGCCCACGTAGTGGCCTATATTACAATTATCAGTCAGGTAATTTACATCATTCTAAGAATTATGATTTCGGGCCGTGCTCCTATTACCAATATGTATGAAACAGTTATGTTCTCCGGCTTTGGCGCTTTAGTATTAGCGCTGATTATTGGGACACTTAAAAAAGATAAGACTTATCTCTATATGGGTCTCTGCTATAACGTCATGACTTTGTTTATGATGAATTTTTCGGGTGGCCTACTAGACGAAGAAATTAGTCCGCTAGTCCCGGTTTTAAGAGATAACTTCTGGCTCTCGACACATGTTACTTGTATTATTATATCCTACGGGGCCCTTGCCTTAAGCTGGGTTCTCGCCAATACCGTCTTAATAAAGAAGCGCTTTTCTGTATTGACCCCTGCCGATGAAAAATACTACACCAACCAAATATACGTCTGTTTAAAATATGGGACGACGCTGTTATCAGCGGGCGTAATTCTCGGAGGAGTCTGGGCCGACTATAGCTGGGGCCGCTTCTGGGGCTGGGATCCTAAAGAAACCTGGTCGGTAATTGTACTATGCATTTATATAGCAATCCTCCATGGAAAATACACAAACTGGATTCCCGTTCATCGCTTTAGTCAATTAGTCGCAGTGGCCTTTCTAAGTGTCATGATGGCCTGGTTTGGAGTTAATTACATCCTAGCATCCGGGCTTCATTCTTATGGTTTTAGTGAAGGTGGCGCTGTTTTTCTAGGAGGCTTCTTCCTCACTCAATTTATTATACTTGGGATTACCTGGAAAAGTTTTAGTAATAATAGTACTGGCGCCTTTGCATGAGTGATGTCACTAGTCCGATCGAAATTTTAAAAAAACTAACCGACTCGAAAAATCAGGGTGGCAAGGTTCAATTATGGGACGGTACCAACCAACACCTCTCAAAAACCCCAATGCTCTTAAATCAAATCAAAACAGATGACGACACCTTATTATTTAGGCCTCAGGAAGAATCTTTAATTATCTTAGAAGACCTTCTTAAAGAGAGAAGCTTTCTCAATATTTACCTGCCGCAAGGAAGCTACCTTTTCCAGGTCCGTTGGAAGCACCATGACCGAAATGGAAACGTAGGAACCTACTTTCCCGATCTTTTACGATTTATTGAAAGAAGAACCAGTGACCGGCTTTACCCAGAGCGATTTATTAAAATTAAATTCAAAGAGCAACAGAAAAGCTGCTACGACCTGTCTGTAGAAGGCCTATCAGTAGTATTTACTAAAAGTGAAATATCAGACCTCTCTGTGGGTGATAAATTCCCGGCAGTACTTTTATATGACGCTTTAGAAATAAATCTCAATTTAGAAGTAACAACTGTCACTAAGATTAAACCTTTTATTTTTGAAAATCTTCCCTACGGACATAAGAAAATGGGGCTTAAAATTACAGAGCTAAAACCGAAAGATGCGAAAAAACTTGATGCGCTTCTCAATTTTCATAAAGAAGCTTTTCAAAGCTAAGCTATTCATTTACTAGAAATTCAAAATCTATATCAACCTCATCTCGTACTTTTGCAATAAAGATACTAGGATCCGGTATTTCAAGTTTACTTAATTTGACGACTCCCTTGCCTATAACCTTAATTTGATTACCAACTTTTGAGGTACTTATTGTAAATTGAGAAGGTTTATTCTTTCCTCGGACACTAAAAATGGCCTTTAGTTTCTGTCCCGTTTTACCTACTGTTAATGGCCCTACCAATTTCACTTTAAGATTAGGATATTTCTCCGTCTCAAAGATGTCTTCATGCATTTTTATATCCCGGGCCTTATTGTCGGTATCGAGATCATTAAGCTTAAATTCGACTACAGCATTTAGAATACTAGCTCCCTTGACCGTGCCAGAAAGGCCAAAGCTTTTCACCCAACCATCGAACCCTGTAGTCAGCATTCCAAACTTGGTACTTTCCATATGAATTTTTATGTATTGTGATGCCTTCTCAGCATCTTTAAAGTTTGAATACTTAATTTTTTCAACAAAATCCCCTGCTATTACTGCTGAGGCCATAAGGAAAAAGAGAGAGAATGAGGTAATAGTTTTAGAAATAGTCATGGTAATTTCCTTTTTTAGAGGCATCAGGGTAAAAATTAACGGTAGGTTTTTCGGCCAATTCAAGTTCTATTAGCTTAAACTTATGAACCACTTCCTTTCCCGCAGGCGGCCATCTTATCACAGTTTGGGTAGGAATATTTATCCCTTTAAGACTGAATTATTAAAAGGTCTTCTAGAAAAAAGGCCGACAATTCAGAACGTCCAGAGAGGTTGGATTTTTGAAAAATCGAGCTTCCCTGCTGCCTAATAGTCGCCTCGCTAGTTCCTCGGATATCGCCTATTTCGCGATTGCTCAGACCTTTCAGCATTAGCAGGGCTATTTCCTTCTCCGCTCTTGAGAGGGACCAGCTCTGTAGCTGTTCTTCAATTGTTTGGGACAGCCCTTCGGCAAATTTTCGCGATTTTTGTTTATACTGACCTAGATCTACCCGCGCCTGGTCTAAATTTAAACTCAATTGGGCGATACTCCGTCGCTGAATAAAAAATATTGACCATAGCAGCATTATGCCTAAGACACTTAAACCTAGAATAAAGGCCTCGAAGCCTACATGGGCCAGTGAGGCGCCTGAACTCAGGTCTTCATAGACATCAAATAGCAGTAATCCGAAAATTACAGTGAATATGCTAGTCAGAACAAAGCGTTCTTTGGCCACTAGATTGTTTAAGACAGATGTCATATAAAGTCCTTGTAATGCACTAATTATTCTACGGGCGCCCCTTTTATATGACAAATGCCCGATGAATCATTGACCCAAAATGCGATGATATAAATGGATATTTTGGACCCCAAGACAGGAGTATAGATGACTAAAATCGTTGCCACCGCCACCCAAACGCCTCGATATAAATACACCAGCGATGAAATTATCGAAGCCGCCAATCTGGCCTGGCTCAATGACCTTGATGAGCGAACCGCTAGAATTGCCCGTAAGATATTTAAGGGGGCTGAAATAGACTCTCGCTGTGCTGTGGTTCCCCTAGAGAAAGTTTTTGGCGATGCCAGTTTTGAAGAGAAAAATAATATTTATAAAGAGTCCATGATTGAACTCGGAACAAAAGTACTAGAGAAGGCGCTAGCGAAGGCCAACCTACTGGCAACCGATATAGATTACCTGATCACCACCAGCTGCACCGGTTTTATGATTCCCTCAGTAGACGCATTCATAATTAATCAATTAAAAATGAAGCAAAACATTATGCGATTACCAGTAACTGAAATGGGCTGCGCGGGGGGAACCTCAGGCCTAATTTATGCTGATCAATATTTGAGGGCCAATCCGGGGAAAAGAGTCGCCCTAATATCTGTCGAAACACCAAGTATTACATTTCAAAAAAATGACCTTAGTATGGAAAACCTTGTCAGCACTGCAATCTTCGCTGACGGTGCTTCTTGTGTCATTCTAGAGGGCGCAGATAGCAAGAAGTCGGGGCTAAATATTACTGATACCAATATGTATCATTTCCCAAATGCGACTCATCTGATGGGTTATAACCTGACAAATACAGGTCTCAAAATTGTTCTTGATAAAGATGTCCCTGATCAAATTGAGTCTCATTTTCCCAATATTCTTCACCCCTTTCTTGAAAGAAATGAAATGAAAGCAGAAGACGTTACCCAATATCTTATGCACCCTGGTGGCAAAAAAATTATCAATATGGTTGAGAAAACACTCGCGACTTTCGGTAAAGATGTTACCGATTCAAAGGCGATCCTTAAAGAATACGGAAATTTAAGCAGTAGTACAATCCTCTATATCATTGACCGCTATCTACAGAATAAAGGAAGAAGCGGTGACACTGCTTTTGCCCTGGCATTTGGTCCAGGATTTGTCGCTCAAAGTATCCTTTTTAAATGGGATTAAAATTTGACCAAGTCAATTATAGGATTATTTACTCTTTCTTTACTGTCTGTTTTAGCGGGAGTCTATTCTCATGGACTTCAGCAGAAAAACCCAGAGACTCTTTTTTTAACTAAAGAAGGAATTAGAGAATACAAAAATTTTAATAAACTTATCCCAGAGAATAAAAACCTCGTCATAGGCCTAGACTATATAGAAAAACCTACCTTCTCCGAATATCTGGAGAAAAAACGGTTTTTTATTGCGCTTAAGCAGAAGTATTCTGAGACTTTCGAGATAATCCTTCCCGAAAACCAATACAGGCACTTAAAGCATTTTAAAGAGGCACTAGAGAAAGATCAATTTCCACATGGGCCGTTAAAGCTAACGGGTAAAAGGCACCTTGCATTTCTGATTATAGAAAAAGATATTAACTCTTCTTTTAATAACATAATCGACCAGGTCGCCGAAGCATTTCCGCAGGCAAAAATGGCAGGAATACCCTATACCAATTACTTATTAGATAGGTACTCAAAGGCCATCTCAGAAAAAGTATTTCCTATTATGTTTGGTATCTCTTTTCTGTTAATTTTGCTACTCACCTTCAGCCTAAGAGACTCTATTTTGATCTTCTTACCGTGTTTTTACACGGCGCTTATTTCACTTTCAGTGATTAAGTTAATTTACCAAAGCATGAATATGGTAACTTCAATTATTCCTTTAATGGCCTTTGCTATAAACCTATCTATTGCCTTCCATCTTTATTTTACAATGATAAATGAGGGCAGTTTTAGATTGGCGATTAAAAAGAAGTTAACTCCTTTCTTGTTGATGATTTTCACAACAGCTATCGGTTTTGGTTCTCTCTATGTCGCTGAGATTAAGGCCATTAGTGAATTTGGCGCCCTCTCTTCCGCCCTCATCTTAACGACAAGTTTTTTCACCCTGCTTTGGTTCTGCTTCGTTGAAGGTTTATTTAAAAATGCCCCAAAGGTTTTAAAACTACCACTTTTCTCATCGGCAATTTTTTCAAAATCTCTCTCCATAAAGACAATCTTTTTGTTTTCATTTTTAACAGTCATAATAACCCTACCGATTATTCCGAAGATTAATGTCATCACGGATGCAACCCGATATTTCCCTAAAGCAACGGGGCTTAAAATAGCTATGGATAATATTAATGAAAAGGTAGTAGGTTTGCCTCTCTATCAATTCATCTTTAGTTTTGAAAAAGATTTAGAGATAGAAAAGCTGAAGGAGATTGAGGTCTTTGAAAATAAATTGAAAAAACGCTTGCTTGAACTAAAAAGCGAAATCAAAATATTCTCTATGAATTCTGTCATCTCAGAAAACAATCGAGCATACTCAGGGATGGCGAAAATACCTTCCCAAATGTTATCTTATGCTACTCTCCGATCCAGACTTCCAACCACTTTAAAGGAAAGCTTCCCCCTCTCAAATAAATATAAAATAAGTTTACTCGGGAAGTCATCAAATGTAGGTAGCTATACAAAGATATTAGATCAGTTAGAGATCTTTGTTGCTGAGAATTTTCAATACCCTTATTTGGTAAATGGTCTCTATTATAATTTAATGGTATCTCAAAAAGAGATGATCAAGGTTCTTACAAAAAGTTTTCTTTTTGCCCTCTTAATTGTAAGTTTTATCGCATATTTATATGTAAGGAAGAAGAGAATTTTCTTTATTTTTCTCTTCGTAAATATCATTCCTGTTTTTATTTCTTTGATCTTTTTATACCTTTTCAATTTTTCTTTAAATATTGCAACCATTATGACTTACTCTATTTCAATTGGGATTATCGTCGACTCTTCCTTCCATATTATCCACTCTCTTGAAAGAAAAGAAGGAAATGGATTTGAGGAGTATTTTAAAACTACCATAGTTCCGATTATAGGAAGCTCTGCACTTCTGGTTTTATCTTTTTCACTATTTGGTTTTAATCAATTTTTACCAATAAAACAATTTGGTTTAAATCTCTCTTTAATTTTGGCGCTAGGACTTATTTTTGATCTCTTTGTTCTACCAACATTGTATTTAGGTCACTCAAGAGTAAAGGAGGTGCTTAATGAAGGTAATTTATGATGCAATTATTATTGGCGCTGGCCCTGCCGGGTCTTTTTGTAGTTATAAGATGGCCAAGAAAGGCCTAAAGGTACTTCTGGTAGATGCTTCTCCAACAATAAAGAGAAAAGTTTGTGGGGAATACCTCTGCCCTTCTGGATATCAAGTTTTAAGTGAGGAAGGCTGGGGGCCAACACTTGATGAAATGTTTTTACCCATTAATGGAATGAAAATTGTCAGCCCCGAGGGAACGGTTTTAAATACTGTTTTCCCCAAACTATCCCACCAAACCAAAGGTCTGGCAGTAAACCGCAAATCATTTGATCAATTCCTGGTAGAGAAAGCACTAGAAGTAGGAGTCACTTTCTTAAAGGATACAAGAATTTCAAGTTTAGACTCGACCTCTATAGGGTGGAATGTATTAGACCAGAAAGATAATAAGTTCTGTGCGAGGTTAGTGATAGGTGCAGACGGTAGGAATTCTTTCACAGCAAAAAAACTTAAACTTTCATCTAAGATTGACACCAGTAGAATTGCCCTTCATTGCCATATAAGTTCAAAAGATAAAAATAAGCGTTTTGGTGAAATGCACCTTTTTAATGATGGAAGTTATATAGGTATTGACCCTATTGGAAACGAAGAAACAAATTTCTCTCTGGTTTGTGATAGCAAGCGACTTGGCGATTTCCCGAATTTACATTCCCTTTTAAACAATTATATTAATAGCTCAAGCGCGCTTAAAAGCTCATACGGTGAAATACAGGAAAGTATTAAAATTAATACGGTGGCCCCAATAACTAATAGTATCTCGAATTTTACCGGGAAGAAATTTGCACTAATAGGTGATGCGGCAGGCTTTTTGGACCCCCTCACCGGTGAAGGCATGTACAACGCCCTTTGGACTGCCAGAAGCTTATCAAACCAGCTGGCAAGCAAGGGAGAGAATAGCCTCTTTAATTTTTCAGCTGGAATTCAAAACTACGCTCGATTAAAAAGACGATTTTTTTTACAGAAATCAATTCTCAATGGAATCTTCCAATGGGTTATAAAACACCCTATTTCTTCTAAAATTTTGGCCAAATTTCTATCCAAGAAACAATTGAGAGCTGATATTTTTGTAGGCATTATAGGCAATATTTATCGACCTCTAGAAGGCCTTTATAAGCTACTACGTGCTTAATTTGCTGAAATTAGGGGGTATATTTTTTACCTCACTACTTTTTAAAGTAGCAGCACTCTGTTAAAAACAAAAATGATTGATATCGATAGGGGCCCTATGAAACTACTCATTTTTCTTCCATTTTTTATGTTCATTCAAGCTAGTTACGCCGTACCTGGTGCAACTTGGAAAAAAACAAAAACAAGACTCAATGTTGAAGTCTTTGAGGGAAAAATAGCTAATTCAAAACTAGTGGCCTTCAGAGGAAAAGGAATAATAGACGCCCCAATTCAAAAAGTGGCCTCTGTAATACATGACACTTCTTTAACTAAAGAATGGGTCAGCGATTTAGTTGAAAGCCACGTACTTAGCCGTTTAAATACCTTCGAAAAAATCGAATACAATCAAACCCATGCTCCATGGCCCTTATCTAATAGGGACTTCGTCTATTCAGTTAAAGTGGCCTACGATAAGAGTGCCGGAGTTTTAAAGATTCTGATGGGATCTGCTACCCATAAAGACGCGCCGAAACTCAAAAATATTGTCCGAGGTGAGCTAAGAGAGAGCTCTTATACCTTGAAGTCAATTGATGGTGGCAAGAGGACAGATATAATGGTTGAAATTTTAGCCGACCCAAAAGGTGCTGTTCCAAAATGGATAGTTAATATTTTTCAAAGTGTTTGGCCATCTAACACCATCGACAATATTCGGAAAATAGCCACTCGTAAGGGACACCGTGTCCATCCAGATATTGCCCGTTTCATGGCCAAATAAAGGTCAGCCCTGATTTCAAATAGATACCCTCGCTTTTAAAGACAGGGTATAATGAAATAGGGAGACATTATGAAAATCGTCAAAGATTTGCCCAAGGCAGACGAGCTTATTGATGGCCTTAAAAGTGCAATAAAACGCCGCCGAGTTAACTTTGAGTTTCCACTAAGCATCCCTCGCCATTGGTTAGCAGGCTCTGCTTTCAGAAGCCATCTTCTCAATAGTTTTACCCTGATTTTTCCGGAGGGTGAGAAATACTTCATCAGAAGTATAGAGCGCTATTCCAAGCAGATAACCAATCCTAAGCTCAAGAGTGATGTTCGTGAATTCATGCGCCAAGAAACTCAACACTATATTGAACATGAGAAGTTTCTCAAAAATCTAAGGTTACAAGGCTATCAAATAGACCCCCTTTTGAAATTCATAAAATTTATGACAAGAGATGTTCTGGAGCCTTTCCTGGGCCCGAAAATGAACCTTTCTATAACTGCAGGGCTGGAGCACTTTACCGCCTTGCTAGCAGAAATTGGCTTGAAAGAAAAATTTCTTGAGGGAGCTCACCCTGAGATGCGTAGACTTTTTGAGTGGCATGCTGCTGAAGAAATAGAGCATAGAGCTGTTGCTTATGACGTTCTGCAAACGATTGACGACAGTTACCTACTTAGAGTTGCGGGACTTTTTAATGCCTATTTCATTCTATCTGGATTCTCTACTGTTTTTACTGTTTCGCTATTAATTCAAGATGGAAAGGTTCTAGATAAAGAAACTCTAAATGAAGTACTTGAAGTATTATTGATTAAGCAGAAATTATTTTTAAAATCTATTAATATTTTTATGAGATACCTCCAGCCTGATTTCCACCCCGACAAAGGGCCAGATGGGCTAGTCAACCTTGCAGAAAGCATCTTTAATAAAATGAATCAACAAACGGCGCAGATATGACGAAGGAAATATACAGTCAAGAAGATCTAATCCAGTTCAAAAACCTCCAACATCTCGCCTATCAAACTGTTCAATTGGTTCAAGCAGAACTAAGAGTCGGAATGACTGAAATTGAAGCAGCGGGGTTAATTGAAGCTAAGCTTAAAAGCAACGGTATCACCCAATATTTTCATCGAGGATTTGCCTGGTTTGGCGATAGGACTCGATTCAAAAATTTCAGCATGCCTTTAGATTTTAAGTCCGATAAAAACATAGAAGAAAATGGATTTCTACAAAAACTAAAACGCTTTTCTCCCCAAGTTCCGCTTCCCCACTTTGGATTAGAGTTTATGCCGAGTAAACGCAAATTAACCCCAGGTATGCCGGTAATCCTCGATGTCGCTCCTGTTCAAAACCGATTAGCTGCAGACATTGGGTATAGCTTTAGTTTCGGGGAGAACCTCGAAGTCCATCAAGGCATTATGAACTTAAAACCCTTTAGAAGTATGATCTTAGAAATGGTTCAGGCCGAAAAAGGCCTCAGTGAAATCTATCATTCCTGCGATCAGTACATTTTAGATATAGGATATGAAAATTGCCATGAAATTTACCCACTAGGAGTTCTTGGCCATAGAATCGGAAGGTTGCCTTTAAATTTTCTCCCAAAAATAAGTTTAATGGGCTTTCACCCCCAGGCCTTTGCATTTTTGACCGGGCACTTAGGAAAAAGCTTGTTTAATGGAATGGCCAATAAATCGCCTTTTTGGACCTCTAAAAATAAGAACAACGCAGAAGTAGGTCTTTGGGCAATTGAACCGCATATCGGAAAAGGAGATGTGGGAGTTAAGTTTGAAGAAATACTAGTTATCGATGAATCGAAGGCCTATTGGCTAGATGATGACCTTCCACACGTAAAGTATTGGAATACACAGGAATAACCGACTGCATCATTTACTCTTCTCTGTCTTTCCCATAAGGTCACCTGGGGAAAACTTATGACAAAATTATTTTTAATATTAGGCCTATTAACGGCCTTTAGCGCCTCTGCATCTGAGTGCATTGCTCATAGAGGAAATTCAAGTGTAGAGCTTGAGAATAGCCTCAAGGCCATCAGATCGGCAGTTGAGGTAGGGGCCGATGGTGTCGAATTTGACGTTTACCATTCCTCCGATGAGGTTCCATTTATTTGGCACGATAAGAAGCTAAAGCGTTTGGCAAGAAACAGACCAGGATTTAGCTGTCCACTCGATACAGAAGTAACACTACTAAAATGGCAGCAGATAAAAAATAATTGCCTGCTTAAAAATGGCGATGAAATCCCGTCACTAAAAAATATTTTAGTGTATTTAGAGTTTAAAAATATTCGACGATTTATAGAATTTAAAGACCGCCCTACCCACAAAACACTCAAAATGATTGAAAAATACAATCTCCAAAGACCCGATTTGGTTTCCCTTATCTCATTTAAGAGAAGATTCCTACGCCCCGGCCACAAGCTACGCAAGCATTCGCCCTGGTGGAAAAAAGTTAAATTCCTCAACGTTAATAAATTTTGGCAAAATCCCATCTCAAAATACGGAATAGACGTGCATTTTATTTCAATGCCCTTTTCATTTATTTCTAGGTTATTTGGAAGGAATGTCGGGGTTTGGACTATAAATACTAAAAAACTTTTGAAGAAGGCCTTTAAAAAGAAAATTAAGTATATCACCACAAATAAACCGGAGCTCTGTTTAGAGCTCCGATCCAAAAACTAAAATTTAATGACTAGTTATTTATAGTTCTTTAAGAGGGTCAAATGGATTTAGGTATTGGGCCTTAATCATTTCCTTACCTTCTAGATTATTTATAGTTTCAAAATAACCATAGAGAGCACCTTCAGTTAACTTTTGTTTCTGATAGTGGCTTTTCATATAATTCCCAGCAATCGATTTGATAAAGTCTGGAATTGAGAGAAAGCTCATACCCAATTGTGCTAATTGAAGAATAAGGCGTTTTCTTGCGATTTTCTTTGGGTTATTTATATAGTGTGCAACTGCAGGAAAACTATTAAACATATCTTGAGAGTCATAAAGGTTGATAATTACTTCCTCACCTTTATATTCGGCCTCCATAAAGGCATAATTGAGGCGTTTACCTACGCTATCAAAACTTCTTTGATTTGTTCTCAAACGTCCATTGGCAGTTCTAATGCTTTGGTAAAACTTTCCAGTTCCATACTTATTCCAAGAATTGACAGCAGCTTTAGATTCCCAAAAGGCATACCATGGAATTCTTGACTCATATACTGAAGACCATACCAGGTTTGCTTCATCATGTGAGAGTCCAAGATCTTCAGCAGGAAAATTTTCTAGATAATGCATAAGCATATTTTGATGGAAGGTTCTTCTCTCTCTTACGAGTTTTTCAACTTGTACCATCACGTAACTGGCCGTGTTTAATAGTGGTATTTGACTAAGGTACTTCTTGGCCAAATCAAGACCCCATTTAACAACTTGATAAGTAACATGCCTCTTATAGAAATAAGTAGGATTATCAGAACGCGCTAATACGGATGGATCGAGTGCAGCAAGAGCATCCCCAATTCGACTTTCAAATTTGGCAATAACTTTTTTGAACCCCTTGCTATTAAAAATCTTATCAATATCTAGTCCTTTCAATTCCCTCATGGATTCTACTACGTAGCGAAGATTTCGATTACTCTTCTGTCCTTCTTGATAGAAATCTTCTTCAAGTAAGGATTCAATCTCGTATTCATAATCGGCCTTGCTATTCATCAAGGACTGCTCATACTTCAGTTTCTCTTTAATAAATTTTACGTAGGGGGCAATGGAAAAAGAAAAAGTTAAGCTTTTATCTTTTATACTAATGGTTTTACCTTCACGTTTTATTAACTTAAAACGTTGATGAAAGGCATCAGTTCCCGCGGCAAACGAAACTTGAGTGAAAAATAATGAGATGATTAAAAATCGAAAAAACATGCATCCTCCTTGAGATTAACTAGTCTGATTCATCCTGAATCTATTTTTTTGTATTTAATCTATCTTAAATTGAAAAGGCCCACGGGGCCTTATATGTAAGGAAAGATAAGTTGATTAACTTTATCGGATAACTAACTAAATAGAGATTTTTGACTTAATTGATTTTCCAAAGCGGGATAAAAGGCCGGCTAACAGCACACCAAGTGCCATCAGAAAGAAGCTATTAGCGCCATTTCCGCCAAATGGTCCCTTGTCGTCCGCAAAGGAAACTGTGCCGCAGGAGCCGGGAGATTCGTGGGGGTAGAGATACGAAACTCCATCCCAATCATCTTCAGTTAAGACTTCTTGAACTTTCCCACCAATTGAAAAAAACATGATGGCATTTGTATCGCCACTATGACCTAGACCAAAAGCATGCCCTAACTCATGGGCAATCGTAGCTTTTCTTTGTACATCATCCAAGCTTGAAAAAGGAGTAGCTGCACTATCATTTATAACCACTGCCCCTCGCACTCCATCAAAAAAGTTTCCGATACTGCCTGTTGCCAAGGTCGAAGAAGAACCAATGGTATTAGTACAGCCAATAATAATTGTATTTCCATTCCCCTTACTTAAGGCCGTCGAGCTGGAGTCGGCCGATAAATCTACACCGTCTTTAACTCCGCCCTTTTCAAGATCAAGAGCAGAAGTTGAAACCTCTCCCCAGTAATCGTCTACAGCTTCTTCAACGAGGTCCAAAAGGGCCTCTTTTGAAATACCAATATTATTACAATCATTTGAGGAAACATTAACAATTACTTTAGGGTCTCCAAAATGAATATCGCCAGTGCTTATTAAAGTAAAGCCAAAGGCCTTTCCAAAAAGCAATTGTATAAATATGAATACATATAAACCGAAAAATTTCATTTTTTGCTCCTTAGAGATAATAGTTCATTGAAAAAATATAACTTAAATTCCGTGCCCCACTTATAGGACTAAATATAAAAGTTTCAAAACGAGCAGCATAATTGCTCATAAAGGAAAACTCTATTCCACCATTAATAGTTGAATTCCAGCTTTTTGAACTCCGTGATGCCTGTTCAAAATCTCTGAATGAGCTGCCGTTGCCAAGAGTTTGAACTCCACCCTTACCTTTTATTTGAGTCACAAAAGTTCCAAATCCATAACGAAGCACTACAGAAGGATATACTAGCCAGCCTAGGTCGAGTAAAAAGTAGGTGGTGTTTTTTTCGTAACCATCTTGCTTTGTACCGTGAAAGGCCCTTCCGATTTCCGGCAATATGACATGATTTGAAAAGATAAAATAGTTAAATGGAATGGCGGCATTTACAGCAATAGTAGGCACTGCATTCAACGTGTTCCTATCACCGGTATGAGTACTCTGGGTAGCGAGACCAAAAGGTACGTAACCACCTACTCCAACCAATGAATAAGAATTTTGAATACCGAGCAAGAACAGCAATAAGATAAAAGGCCACTTTTTCATAAATACTCCATAATTTTATATTGGAGTATTTTACTCGGCCATGCCGTAAATTGTCTAGGAAAGTTATTTATGAGTTAACAGTAAGCTAAAGGTCCTCACCTTGATCTTCGCTCTGCGTCGTCGGCTCGGCCTCTGTTTCATTAGCTGTACCAGCATTTTCATCCTCGGATTTTTTTGCTTCTTCTGCCGCCTCTGCGGCCTTGGCCTCTTCTTCTTCCATCGCCTCAGCTCTTTCATCTGATGCTTTTTTATTAAGGTCTTGAAAAGCTGAAGACTCCTTCTGACGCTCTTCCATCATTGGAGCAAAAAATACATCGTTTACTAATTTTCGTAAATTCTTCTTATCTTCCTCTCCAATAGAGTGAATGATACCTCTATATTCTTTCAGCCCATCAATATCATTATAACCCTTGTCACCACTTGGTATAATTCTGATCGACATATTCATTGGGTACTCCAATCGATAGGTCTTAAATTCAATTTCAGTTTCAGTTAATATCGAGCATTCCGATTCTGTCAGAGCAGATAATGTCGCTGGGGCAGAATTGGAAATATACGAAAGGTCATGGGATTTTTTTACGTAATAGCGCTTATCTTTAACATCATCTTCCGATACCTTGCGATATTTTACTGGATCTTTCTTTTTTAAAGCGTCTACTTTTGCTTTAACTTTGGCATCAAACGCACCTTCTTGTTTTTTTTCAAAAAGGTCGGCCATATGTAAAATCATATCTAGTTTCATTAATTCTTTATGGGCAATAACCATCGGATACTGATAGCCATTTTGAAGAGATTTAGAAGTATGATTATGAACATTAAACACCACGATGAAGGGGGTGTAGTTCTCAATCGTTTTAACTTTTGCTATTATTTGCGCAATACGATCAAGCGCTCTTTCTTCGGCCCTTTTTAAACTTTGAATTCGTTCTTCTTCTTCGGGTGAGCGTTCTTCATCTTCCGCCAGTTTTTGATCAATCAAAATTTGTGGATTAACTTTAATTCCCTGGGCCTCTTCTTGCTCACTAGGTAAGTAATTGCTCATGAATTGAATGGCCACGATATTTGGTCTTATATAATCAAACTCTGGCAGGTCGTCTGAAAGGCTGGTTTGACACCTAATCATATAGGGGTGCTTATCAAGTGGAGTGCCTTCATTTTTGAGTACTCTCATTTGTTTATCAATCAAAAGAATCTTAGTTTTTTTAGGAGCTGACATATCCATTTTATCTAGGATCCAATCTTTCGCTTTCTTTTTAGATCTAATAATAGCGTCTTCGTATTCTGCAATAGCGTGCTTTCGATTTTGTTTTGCCTCTTTTAACATTTTAACTTTTTTCTTTTCGTCAGTCTCTCCTAGAGCATCATCTTGTTCACCTTCACTAAACTCAGGCTCATCAACAAATACAAAATCAAAATCATAAGAATATTTAAAATCATAATATAGGTTGCAGGTGTCGGTTTCTTTTAAGATATAGTGCTTAGAAGGAATAATGTCTTTTGGTATGGAGGATTCGAGTTCTAAAGGCTCCCCTTTTTCTAAGGCAAAATCCCCCTCGGCATGAATCGAAGTCGGCGTAATATAACCAATTCTAAAATCATTAAATAACTTAACTTCTTTTTTCATTACTCCTTTTGCAAATTCCGGTTGCTTGGCCTCTCCAGGAAATGCCAATAGCATTGGTCCATAAATTACATCGTGATATTCTCCACACTTAACATGGGTTAGATCACAACCTGCGGACAGGCTGCTTCTGATATGTTCTTTGTTATCTACAATCCCTATCAACGGTTTGTACTTTAATGAGTTTTCACGTTTTATAAGTTGAGCGAGGCTGAGCTGCTCTTCTAAGTTGTGTGCGAAGTCGATATACATAATATCTGGCGCCAGTCCTAAACATTCGAGGAAAAGGTCCTGATATTTCTGAGGGTCTTTGTTATAAATTGTCTGAAAACGAATATCAGACTCGGGATAGCTTGCTTTAAATCTAGTGGAAATTGTTCGCCAATAAGCGTCGTCATCTCCAAGATAAATTATGAGTTTATACTCACGTTTTTTAACTTTCTTTTCTTCTTCTTCTTCACTCATCAGTGACCTATTTTAAAAACTAAATGAAAAGATACTAATATCAGTATATCATTTGTATAATTTCAATAATTTAAGGGAAATTTCTACCTAAGGTCAGATTTGAATTTCAAACTAGATTTCGAAATCGTCGTAAGTCTGGGCGTACTTCTCGTCTAGGTCTTTAGTGAAGTATTTTCTAACAAAATACTGTCCTGATCGAATTGTTGAAATGAAGCTGTATTCTTCAATTTTTCGAAGTCCTTGATAGATTTCTTCAATTGAGAGACAAAGATTTTTAGACATCTCAGTATGAGAAAGCAACTGAGAAATACCATAGACTTTATAAAGATTTGGCCTGCACCAGACTCGGCGATACAGATACATCAGGATCATTACTTCAATTCGAGTAAGCTTATAGCTTACCAGAACGTCATCAAAAAAAAGGTCTGGAATTTCGGAGATGGTAGCGGTTACAAGTCCTTCCTGCCGCTTTATCTCAGGTCTCCCCTCTTCTTTTGGGTTCTTAGAGCGATGATCCGCTAAAATTCTATGTAAGTCGTCCATAAGCTATTCCTGTTTAGCTCCAAGCCTATTATTTCACAAACCAGAAAAACTTTCCATCTTGCCCTGCTCCCGGTAAATTTTTCTATTTCGGCGCGTCATACAATTGACTACTTAAGTCGGAAGCTCTTAAATGACTAGCGGAGAACCACTATGAAAAACACCTTTGCCCTTTTGGCCGTACTGACGACTATTCCATTGGTCTACCCCTGTGGAGTTCACCAATATGACGATGAAAAGCAGTTTCCAGAGGACAATATTGTCTACAATCCAGCAAACCCAGAGCATCGAGGATGGTCCCAATACCTAACACCTTCTTTGGCCAAAACACGCAAACTAGTTTTAACCTTCGACGATGGGCCGCACCCCACCAATACTCCAAAGCTTCTCGATATTTTAAAAAAATACAATGTGAAGGCGACTTTTTTTACTGTTGGGGAAGTTTTAAAGAAATATCCAAAAATTGGAAAGAGAATTGTCGAGGAAGGTCATATATTGGCGGGACACGATTGGCGCCACACCAATAGTAATTCCGAATCAGCAAAGCAATTTGCCGAGGGACTTACTATGTCAGTAAAGCAAGTCAAAAAACATTATCCTAATAGAGAAATGTATTATCGCTTTCCTTACGGTGCCTACGGTAGGCATCAAAAGTACCATCACTTCAATGTAATGAAGGAAGTTTCACAGAAATTATTTTCAGAAAATTGTATCAATTTTGCATTTTGGGATATGGACACAAGTGATTGGGTCTCAAATATGCTACCTAAGGATATTTTTCAAACCCTAAAGGCCCATTTTGACGGGGGCAAGGCGTACAGGTTTAAAAAAACTACGGTTAATGGTAGAACAAAATATGTAAAAGAACCTTTTACTATTAAGAATCCTATCGCCGGTGGAGTAGTTTTAATGCATGATATTCATGCCAAGACTGTGAAAGGGACTGAAATGTTTTTAGAATGGGCACAGACAAATAATATTGAAATCGTTCCAATTAACCAAGTAAAAGAATTCGAGTACCGAAATAAAAACTGTGAATTGTCATCGCTAACGCCTACTTTTTAGAATGGATATTTCATGCGTTTTATTCGATCGTAATCCTCGACCACTTCAGCTGGTATAATCCGATAACTTTCTAGATCGCTATCAAATTTTCTCTTTAAAGTATCTCTACCTATAATTTTAAAGAAAACTGCCAGTGGAGTAAAAAGTAAATAGTAAATTACTCCTAAAATTATGCGGGTATTTATCCAGCCAGCTACTGCCCCAAACTTCATCCATGGTAAATAAACATATAGTAATAATTTGGGTGCAATTAAGGCCAAAATAATTAGCGGTCCGCCGAGGTAAAAAGGAAGTCGCGGGATTGGTTTACTCCATAACCAGGGAAGAAGTAGTCCAAAAAAGATGGGAATTAAAAGGCCAATCAAGAAACCAAATTTCCGTAGTGATGCCTTGTCTGTTTTAAGTTCCATTTCCATAGTTAGTCTAGCTCAAACTTTTGTTTCCAAGATTCATCTTCTGCAACTACTGGCTGATCTTTCTTATTGATTATATAATTTTCTAAAACTAAGAAATCCATTTCTGTACGCATAAAGCAACGATAGGCATCTTGAGGGGTGCAAACAATAGGTTCACCTCTTACATTAAACGAAGTATTAACAAGCACTCCGCAATTAGTTTTTTTCTTAAAGCTGCTAATTAATTTATGGAACCTTGGATTAGTCTCACTATGGACTGTTTGAATTCTCGCCGAGTTATCAACATGAGTGATGGCCGGTAATTTCGACCTTGGTATTTTCAATTTTTCGATTCCAAATAATTTTTTTTCTTCCAATTTGATGGCAGTCAGTTGGTCTTCTCTCAACTGGCCGACAAAAAGCATATAAGGCCCTACTCCCTCAAAATCAAAATAATCACTAACATCTTCGAAAAGAACAGCGGGCGCAAAAGGACGAAAAGACTCTCTATACTTAATTTTTAAATTCATGGTGGTTTGCATTTCGGTATTTCTAGGGTCTCCTAAGATTGAACGATTTCCCAGCGACCTTGGGCCATATTCCATCCGCCCCTGGAACCAGCCAATCACTTTTCCTTCATCCAAATGGTCCGCGACCTTTTCAAAAAGCCCATCGTCCTCAAGTTTCAATGACTGTATTTCATTTTCATTTAAAAATATTTCTATCTGCTCATTAGAAAATGAGGGACCGAGATAGGAACCTTGCATTAAATCTTTATAATCATTTCTCTCGCCAGAAAAGCTCTCTTTCTCATTTTTATAAAACTGATGCCACACCGCTTGGGCGGCACCAAGTGCGCCTCCTGCATCTCCGGCCGCTGGCTGAACCCAAATGTTTTTAAAAGGACCTTCTCGTAGTAAGCGTCCATTTGAAACGCAGTTAAGGGCGACTCCTCCGGCCAAGCAAAGGTAGTCGTTGCCATGCTCTTGGAAAATCCCATTTGCTAAACGCAGCACAATTTCTTCTGTAACTTTTTGAATCGAGGCCGCTAAATCCATTTCCTTTTGAGTAATTGTCGACTCAGATTCCCTTGGGGGACCTCCAAATAGTTTTGAAAACTTTGAAGTGGTCATGGTTAATCCAGCTGCATAATTAAAGTAGCTCATATCTAAACGAAAACTTCCATCAGCTTTAAGGTCAATTAAATGTTGATAGATTAAATCCGTGAAGCGTGGCTCTCCATAAGGTGCTAGACCCATTAGTTTATATTCACCTGAATTTACTTTGAAGCCTGTGTAATAGGTAAAAGCAGAATAGAGCAAGCCTAGAGAGTGCGGGAAATCGATTTCCCAGTCTAACTCCATTTCAGATTTATTGCCTTTCCAAATTGTGGTAGTGGCCCACTCTCCTACTCCATCTAAGCAGAGTATACTGGCCTTCTCAAACGGACTGGAAAAGAAGGCCGAGGCTGCGTGGGATTGATGGTGTTCTGAAAATAGTAATTCAGGTACTTCATCAATTGAGATATCACCTATTTTTGCAACCTGTTCTTTTATATTTCTTTTCAAAAATATTTTATCTTTCAACCAGATTGGCATTGCATGAATGAAAGACTTAATTCCAGCAGGAGCATATCCAATGTATGACTCAAGTAATCTCTCAAATTTGGTTAAAGGCTTATCATAGAAAACAATATTTTTTACTTCTGTAATTTCAATGCCTGCTTGTTCTAGGCAATACCTAATTGCATTAGTAGGAAAGTTCTCATCATGTTAAATTCGAGTGAATCTTTCTTCTTGAACTGCCGCTACAGGAACCCCATCTTTTAAAAGGGCGGCAGCACTGTCATGATAAAAAGCTGAAATTCCTAAGATGTACAAGTCTGGCCTCTAGAATAAGGTATAAATAAAAGGAGCTACAGCAGATCCTTGTGCAAATACCAATAGGCCCCCCAGCAATATTAGAACCAGTATTATTGGAGTTAGCCAAAATTTTTTACGGACCTTTAAAAAAGTCCAAAGATCTTTAAGAAACTCGCCCAAAGAATCCTCCTAAACGTAATTACAATACTTATTATAGGCCGGAAGAACGGAATTTAAAGGGAACGCCACGTTATTTCTTAAGAAGTAAAAAATAAAGTTGGCCTTTTAAGTTAAGATGATTGGCCGCCAATTCAGCTGATTTACCAAAGCCAAAATATAGGTCTGCTCTGGCCTGTCCGCGTATTGCCCCACCAGTATCTTGATCAATGTAAAAGCGAGAATAGGGTCTTAGCTCTATCTCTCCATTACCTGTCTGAATCGGTCTCTTTGCAACGACAAAACTAAGTAGCCCTTTACGGACATAAATACTCCTGTCTTGGGCCATCGATCGATTTTCAGTCAAAGGGATGTCCTCTAACCCAAGCGGTTCAGATTTTGTCTCAGAAAAGAAAACGTAATTTGGGTTATAGTTATAAATCTCTCGCCAAGTATCAGGATTATCTTTTAAGAACGCCCTTTGAGATTTTACTGAAGAATCATTTATGTAGCCACGTTCTCGCATATAGCGAGAAATAAACCGATGGGCCTTTTTATTTGTTCCAGCATAACTGATAAAATGGAACTCAGATTCGCCTGATAACTGAACTCTTCCTCCTCCTTCTACCTGTAAGAGGTATAAATCGAAAGGATCTTTAATCCAGAATAGCTCTAACCCATGACCCTCAAGTGCCCCATCAAAAATAATTTGATTACGTGTCTTAGCTCGTAATTCGCGAGAGGAGGGATATTGGTAAATAGCTGTGTTGAACTCAGGTGAAGGCTCTTTTTTGGCCTCAAAGGTAGGACTGTAATAGGCTGTAAAGTGGGCCTTTTCTTCACCACCAATATCGTATATATTAAATTCACTTTTTAAACTTAACTCGAAAGATTCGCGACACGAAAAATTTATTTTTAAGCAAGTTTCGAGTTCTTTTAAAAGTGAAGAGAAACGGAGTAGGCTCTTTTCGATGTGATTTAGTGGAAATGTATCTCCACCAATGGATAATTTCCCCAATAAAGGTCTACGCACAAAGGCCTTTATCTGGCGGTCAATCGCAAGTCTAAGCCCACTATAGTCGAGATCGTCAGTCAGTATGGGCCAGTTGTCAGACAGCCTACCAGGTAGGTCCATATCTTGAATTTTATTTTGAACTTTTTCAGGCGTGATAATTTTAGACGCGCCTTTGCTAGCTGTAGAATAGTTTCTAGAGCAACTTAGCAATAAACCAAAAACAATTGATAAAGTTAATATTTTCATATGTTTAATGAACGTCCCATAAAAAGTAAGGGTTCTTCAATTAATTTTTTTATCTTAGTAAAATTGAAATTCAACCTTTCGTAAAAACCATTATTTGCGGCCCGTACAGAAGTAATAATAAATACGCCACTGCATGACTCACTGCGCATT
>JABGVH010000077.1 GCA_018646195.1 Halobacteriovoraceae bacterium | reverse complement strand
TTTTAGAGGTGTCTGCTGACGCTAGATTTGAAATCAAATTTCTTCGTTCAATTCTTTTGCTTTTCTATGTGTGTAGTTTTCTGAATTTTTCTGAAATCTTTTTTTAACTTAATTAGATCGAACATATCAAACTCCTTTTTGATTTGGAGTAAGCTTCTCAAGAAAAATTATATTGGGAAAGAGGTGCTAGGCGCCGAACATACTGTTATCTACGGTTTTATTACTTAGTTGGGGGATGAAATTGGCTGTGAAACCAAGGCAGGTGCTGGTTTCGTCGCAAACTCTCGCGATAACGCCTTGGGTTTTTCTTCAATGCTCTCCATTTCAACCAGCGCTGGTGGTCCTTCCTTCTCAATTTTTCTAAATAGACCTGCATTTCCCGGCGTTGCATAAAGCGCCCTTTCTCACGAAAGGTCTCTTCGTTTTCTTCGGCCAGACGGGTGTAGAGAGGTTGTCCAGCGGAACGCAGCGTAACAATAGTCCCGACGTATTCCTTTGGCATATGGGTTGGAAAAAAATCATGCAATAGTGAGCTAAATAGCGGCAGCGGTCGCAATTTAAAGGTGACGTTTTCGTGAAAGGCGGCTTTAGCGGATGTGTCTAAGAAGTAATCCTTCTTTTCCATCCAATGATAAAGCATGCCTAATAACTCATCTTTAATTAGGTTATCCATAATCCTTGAATAGTCCCGCCACTCAGCAACGGTTTCTACCCTATAATCGAACTCTATATCTCCAGGGTGAATAGCGTCGGCATTTTGAATACCTAAGTTTTTTGCGAAATCCGACTTAGTCAGCTCAATATTGGTCCTGTAGGTTGGAAAATAAGTTTCTCCTTCGGTCGCCACATGAAAAGAGTGAGAGACTAGTTCGGAACAAAAAATATAATCAGTCTCTGAATAATCCATCCAAAAATCGTAAGGAATATTAACTCGTTTACCATGCTCGTCTAAAACACCATCCTTTACTAGAGAATAACCATGATTTCCGGCCTTGGCGGCAATTGCGCTATCTGAAAAGCGAAGAACCATAGTCCTGACATTCTTATCGTTATTATTCATCAACTCGATTTTTCGAATAGTCGAGCCAATTTCAGGGTGTGCCTCAGCGGCATAAATATCACCATCTCTTCGGTGGAGAATTCCTTGGTGTGAAAATCGTGTATCGATTTTTCCAATTTTAGCGAGCGCACCACTAAAAAAGAAATTTCCTTTTGTGACTAAAATATCGCCATCTAATATATCTTTTTTATAATTAAATTTTTTCCCATTGGGAGTTAGAAGATTGGGGTAAATTCCTGAGAAAGTCGGCTGTAGTTTCTTGTCGCTCTTGCCTCGTCTTTCGTGGAGATGGGCACCGAGGTAATCTTCAACCCAGCGCAATTCATCATTCATTTTTCTAATTTCGTCGGCGCAGGCAGTATCGCGATAAGAGTTATCCAAGCGGTGCCATTCTTTAAACTTAGTTAGCATTTCTTGGCGAACACGGTAAACTTTTTGAATTATTTGAGTATCTTTCAAGAGTTCTTTTATCTCATCAGAATCGAACTCATGATCGTTGAAACGTTCGACTGCCACACTTACTAAGTCTTGGCACTCGCTAGTAGAAAAATCTTCAGAATTTATAGTATCTTTAAAGTCGGAAAGCTTGCTTTCCATTCCACCACGGTACTTAAAAAACTCTCCAAAGAGAGCGTGTGAAGAAGGCGAGTAGACTGCAAACAGTACTACAAGGGGGACCAGCAATGTCTTGGGGCTCATGGGGTTTTGCCTCGTTTAGGGTGTTGGGTTATTAACTAAGACCTTTTTTTCAATATTGTTTAGATGATTTTTAAATTGGCTGATTTCTTGTGCCTGATCAGCGACGGCCTCTAGATGCTCGTGGAACTTTTCTAAAAACTTATTGATATGGGGACCAATAGCTATCAATACATCTCCCTCTACATCTATCAGTGGACCTTCGTAGGTAGGTACTCCTCCAGATTTTTCGAAAGAATCAATTAATGTGTATTTGAGGCGAAAACCATCGCGCTGATGCTCTTCCCAGCTTAGAATTTCATACTTATTATGGAATTTTCGCCTTAGGCGAAAAGCTGTGTTTATTTTTGAACGAAGTAGGGTTATTTCAATATCGGCGACATCATTTCGCAATTGCGCCAGTGCTGCCGCTCGGGTAGATTTGGCCTTATTAGCGCTACCTACTACTTTACCCATAATGTCTTTGAACCTATTAAAAAGGCCCATAGCGACTCCTTTATAGTTATGCCCCTTTTCACAATTAAAAGTGCAAGACTGGAGCCAGAATTTTGATTAGATTTCAGCTAGTTGAGGAGGTCTGACTGTCTAAGTCCTAGACATTGTAAGCATTAACCACAGCATTTTTTAAATTTCTTACCACTTCCACAGGAGCAGGGATCATTGCGGCCTAATTTAGGGGCAGTTCTTACTATTTGACCACCCACCATTTGGCCATCTACGAAAAACCACTCGCCGCCCTCTTTTTTAAAATCGGCCAATTCATGGTGGTTTTGAAGCTTGCCTTCCATTACGTACTTAGCGACGAATTCGACTTTTCCATTCTTATCAGCTTCTCCACCTTCATGAGTGCCGAGAATTTCAAGTCCTTGCCATTCAGAGTTGCTCGACCAAGTTTGAATCTCTTCCCGATTGACCTCTTCCCTACTTTCTGGATGCTGAGAAGAAACGATAAAGTCAACTTCACCTGTGCTGAATGCGCTATAACGGGCACGCATTACTTTTTCGGCGGTCTCTGCCTTTACTTCACCTTTAATAATCGCTTCGCAGCAATCGCTAAATGTTTTTTGGCTTCCACAGGGACATTGGGACATAGTAAAACCTCACTCGAATCTAAAAAGTAAATCAGTAAAAGGGGTATCTGATTGGCTAAAATGTACCTTGCTCTCCAGTAATCGGCTAGAGATAAATGTAAAATGTGGTTTCAAAAGGCGAAGGTAATATTCCCTGCTTCGTTTTTTTGCATATTTATCGGCAAATTCTAAGTCACTAACTTGGCGCTCAAATTCAATATCTGTTGGCACTGAAAAATAGAGATACCTAACCTGTTTTGCCATCACTGGTAACACTTCTTCTATTTCACTTTTGGTTAAATATTGAAATACCGAAGTACAGATTCCAAGGTCAAAATGCTTCGATTTAGAATTTACCTTTTTTGCCCAATTAGTTAATCCTGAATTGGCCAACGTTACCTTTCGTCCTGGACTTTTCTTTAGTTGATAGCTTTTAGCAATCTCAAAAGCGTGAAGGGAGGGCTCAATTCCAAAAGAACGATAGGGCCTAAAAGCTTTCATCATTTCATTAAGCATATAGCCTAGTCCGAAACCAAAATCGATCACACTATTAATTTGAACCATTTCTAGTTCGAGATACGACTTTAAATAACGGGCATGTAGTTTAGCATTGGCGACTCCATCCATCTCATCCAGCACAGCATAATTTTCTAGCCAGTACTCTTTAGAAAAACCGCTGCTCTCTTTTCCTTTAGTGACCACTGAAAACCCTCTTGTATACACGAACTCCACCGCTTACCGTTCGGAATAAATTTAAACATATAAAGGCCAACCATAGCCAAAGCAGATCTTTTTCAAAGTAAGTCCCAAAAGAAAGTGGCAGAAAAATAAAGAGCCCGCCAGCGATCATCCAGTTTCTTAAATAAGCAAAATCTTCAAGCCCAAAAAGAAGGCCATCATAGACGAAAGCAATAGAATTCACTATTTGCGAAAGATAAATAAGTGGCCAAAGAGGAATGATCACAGCAACGACACTTACGTCGCTTGTAAATATAGACCAAATATACTTTCCGCCGATCAGGTAAATAAGAGTAAACAAAACTCCAAATGCCGCTCCAATAACCAATAACTTACTGTAGATTATTTTTAGCCTTTTTATATTTTTTGATTCGTAATAATAAGCACCAAGCACCGTTCCAGTCACCGCCACTCCGTCTAAGAAGAAGCTGGTAAAAAGCCATAGCTGGATAAGAATCTGATGACCCGCCAGCGAGGTTACCCCAAGACTGGAGGCTAGACGAGTTCCCAAGAAAAAGCAGCCCGTCAAAGTTGCGCTACGGCCAAATATATTAAAAGAATTTTTTCCAAATTTAAGCCAGGCCCCTTTCTCTTCTGATTTCCAAAAACCTCGCCGTACTTCAGAGACCGAAAAAATAGCGATTCCTGAAAGGAGTGCCCCTAATACGTTTGCCAATACTGTTCCCCATGCCGCTCCCTCAATTCCGGAGCCCAAATGGTAGAGGAAGTACCAACTGCAAATTATATTGACTAGAGTAGTGCCCAGAACCAAATAAAAGCAAAGGCTAACTTTTCCTAAACCTCTTAAGATCGAAAGCATAGTGGTGTAGATTAAAGTTATGGGGTGACCCATTACTCTAACTACGAAATAGGCCTCAATAATGGGGATCAATTGTCGCTCGGTACCGGCTAATTGATAAAGGCCAAATCGAGAGAAGTACAAAAATAGTCCACTAAGAATTCCGACAGTTGTGGCAAAGCCTAGTGCTACCTTCACTCGCCCACCAACCAACTTACTTTCTCTGCCAGCTTGAGAAAGCGATTGTGTCGAGGCATGAATAAGAAAATTAAAAATCCAAGTAAAGGAATTGAATATAATGCTACAAATCGCCAAGGCGGCTAGCCATCTAGTATCAAGCCTTCCTACCAGCGAAGTATCGACAATAGAGGCCAAGGGCTCTAGCAGGGACGACAGTATTGATGGCAGTGAGAAAATCAATAATGTCTTATAGGAAAGGTCTTTAATACGAATCATTTAACGCGCCTCATTGCCACTATTTACGAGCTAGGAACTTTCACCATCCTATAATAAAATAGAACTGATGGATATTTTTGAAGGTAAAAAGAAATCAGATCGGGTTTACAAAGGAGCTTATAGCTACTTTAAAAACCAAAATATATACTCCGAGGAAACTTTTGAAGTTTTCAAAGACCGTAAAGAACTAAAGCTTAATTTCTGTTCTCAAATTCTCTGCAGAGTCTCTACCGGAGAACTTCTAAAAGTTTCGGTAGACTACACAGTCAATAAAGAATTCCTGCCCCAAAAAGTTATCATCTATAGAAACTTAGGAAAAGATGATGTGGTGGAAACTTTTCTCTACGATAAGAAAAAAGGTGTCATCAATTACGAATTTAAAAACAAAGGTGAAATCACTGAAGCAGAAATCGTAACGACTCCCAAGTTTCACATAGCATCGCCAACTACCGTTAACTCGGCCCTCTTCATTAAATCAAAAAAAGAAAATACTGGCGGAAAAAATTATTACAATATCATTACTAGTTTTAATCAGTGGAAGTATGAGGAAAAGCCGATTACCAAATACATCGCAATGCAGAGGCTAAGTACTACTACTGAGACTTATAAAATTGATGGGACTGCTGTTCAAGCTCTTCAATATAAAATTACCGAAGAAGAACCAGACAAAGACGATAATCTCGATAATCTCAAACCCACTGCTATAAAAATATGGTTGTCCCAGCACAATGGGATCCCCTACTCTGTAGAATCCGAAGATGGGACAAAAATTCAAATTAAATTTCTAAATGACCTTGATCGGGAATAGTCACTTCGGGAATAACATTTGAGTTATTTCGGCCCTCAATAAACTCGCGAACCCCAGAACAAGCATCTACTAGATTGGCCCTTTCTATTTTATAGGGCTCCATCAACTTCACCAGTTGTTGCATTGTTCGGCCTTTCCATTTTTTTATCCGGGAGTCGACAACTATTATTCCACCATAATCATTTTCAGTTCTAATTAATCGCCCTAGTTTTTGATGTAGCGCCCTGGTACGATGAGCTAGATAATAATCGGTGAACTCATTTCCAAGATTACTCTCATAAAAATCTCTACGGTCGCCAATAACTTGTTCCATTCTCATATCGGGTATTTTATCAATAAAAACAAACTGTAGAGTTTCTCCTGGAATATCAATACCTTCTCCAAAAGACTCCATGCCGACCAAAATTCCATGCTGAGAATTTTTAAAATCCTCAACAACATTATTTCCCATTCCTTGAATAAAGAGTGGAATCTCTCCTTCAAACTCTTTTAGTAAAAGCTCTCTGGCCACTTCAAAACGAGAGCGAGCAGAGAAAAGTAAAAGACTCCTGCCACCTAAATCGCGTATCAACTTATTGATATGGCCTAGAGTGGACTTGACAAAAGTTTTGTCGAAAAAAGGAGGCATGTCATCGCAAAGATAAACTTTTGTGTTTTTTTCAAAATCATAAGGTGAGTCTAAATAAAACCCTCTTTTAAAGCGCCTTTCCGGATCTAAATAAAGATATCCTGTCGACCATTCAATTCCTTTAGTTCCCTGGTCTCCATGGGCATTACCTAATGTTGCCGAAGTGTAGAGTACCGAGGAAGAAGTTTCCAACAAACCGTCATGAAGAACTTTTCCTACGTTGATTGGAGCAGAGGAAGTTTCAAAGCCATGGTCGGCATGATATTTCAAAGAGTGGGAGTAACCTTCTTTAGCATCGAGACTGACTACCAGGGCCGCCCTTAAGTCATCAAAGCCCCCCATAAAAGCTTCGAAGCGCGTGAAAGCGATAATTTGATTATCGTCGTCGAAGCTCTTGGCATCCCAACGAGAAGCAAAGGGTAGTAAAGTTTGGTAAAAATCCGCCAAGATGTGGCGAATACTATCCAGGTGATTATAAATCGCCATGGCAGTTTCATCTTGCGCCCTTTCGGGGTTAATCATAGGAAGTTCATTCCAAAAAATATCGGTATAGCGAGGCCTTCTCTTAAAATAGGCCTCAATTTTGTCTGGTAACCATTGGAGATGCTCTGCCAAGACTGACTGGATATGCTGAGCACTCTCCCTTATTTGATTAATAACTGGAGTGCTTTCTCCCTCTACCCCTTCATTTTGGGCGAGGAGATAAAATAGAGAACCAATTCCTTGTAAATTTTTTAAAGAGTTCGAAAGCCCTTCTAAGTCCCGGCCAGTTACTTCAAAGGTATAGGCCTTAGTCGTTTCTTCTTCAATTTTATGGGCCTCATCTACAACTAGATACTGAGGTCTTGGAAAGTTCTTAGGCCAGGAAAACATCAGCGCATGGTTACCAATTATGATGTCGGCATCTTTCGCCTCTCTCAATCCTTTGACGTAAGAACAATCGTTACGAAATGGACATTGCTGGCCAGTGCAGGCCCTAAAGTCCACTGCTAGATCTTTGGACCGTTTTGCAAAAGCTTCTAGCTTTATTTTCATTAAATAGGGAAGATCGTCTCTAAGAACCGGCGATTCATTTTGGCCGTTATAATAAAAAAGCAGATCGAAGTAGAGGTCAGTAAATTTTTCTTCAAAACCTCTGGCATCAAACAATAGGTCTTCTTCCTCTAAGGCCTGACGGAACAATAATTCGCAGAGGTGATTTCCCGAGCCAATCAAGCGCTTTATCTTTAAGTCTTTTTCACTTAATCCTAAAATCCGGCGAAGCTGAGGAACATCTTTCGAAATGGCCTGATGCTGTAACGTCTTAGTCCCCGTTGAGATTAAAACCTGCTTTTTTTCCTCGAGCGAGAAAAGAGCGGAGGGAATAAGGTAACCAAGAGTTTTACCTGTACCTGTAGGCGCCTGAACTAAAGCATGGACATGGTTTTTAAAAGCTTGTCCTGTTTTTAAAGACAGGTCTTCCTGTGGTTTCCGATATCGGAAGAAAGGCATTTTCTTATTTAAAAGTTCTTTATCCCCATAAATATTTTTAATGTTTTCCGAGGAAAACTCAATTTCTACCGCCTCTCCAAGCTCTTCATCGTGGGAGACATCTTCTTTTTCAAAAAAATCTTTTACATTCAAAAGCGAGGCTTCAAGATCAAAGTCAATTTGCTCCGCGATTTCTTCTAGCTCGTCAGTATATAGATTGAAAAACTTATAGTACCACCAGTCAGTTAAAGAATGTTTTCTTACCAGGGACGAGAATTGACCAGCAAACTCCTTCTGATCTTTTCGATAGCGAGTCGCAACCAAGAGCACTTTTAATAAATCGATCGAATCCTGAAGGCCGCGGTGTTGCTCGGACTCGGCAATTTTCCAATCACATATAAATTTTTCTAACTTGAGTGAACTGTAGTTGGGGAACAACAAAGAAAGATAAAAGATACTGTCACAGTACTCTTCTCTGTCCTCACCATCATCAACCTCATCAAAACTATATTTTAGAAACTTTTTCTCAAAATCTGAATTATGCGCCAAGAGATGATGCCCGTATAATTCTTGAACTTCCATTTCAACCGTTTCCCAAGCAGGCGCCTTTTTTAGTGCCGAAGACTTGATACCGGTTAATTTCTGAATGAATTGTGAAACTTTGTGGTCAGTTCCCACTAAGCTTTCATAGCTACGAACTAACTTTGTTCCTTCAAACTGCAAAAAGCCTACATCGATGATGGCATCATCCATAGGATTCAAACCAGTGGTTTCAATGTCGATAACGGCCCAAGGGCCCAGTGAATTTTCCAAATTGCCTCACGAGTCAAGATGTGTGTCTCAATATTTAATCTAGCAATAATCAGTTTAAGATTGAAGTCTTATCTTCTTCGATTTATAAAGTCTTTTTATTAACCCAATAAAATATTGAACTTATGCCACTATCCACGATAATTTTTCAAAGCCAGTCTCTCGCAATCCTCTGCATTTTATACTACGGAGTCTATTGCCGCCGGCAACAGGCCAAGCATGTAAAATTAATGATGAGTGGAATCGTTTGGGACCTCATTCTAGTACTTCAGATCGAGCTTACGCGAGGCGCCATCAAAACCGCGACCAAAGTGGCGACTAACCCCAAAATTCTAACTTTTCACGTAATAATCGCTATCACTTCTGTGCTCCTTTATTTCGTTATGTTTTATCTTGGACGCAAGGTACTGAAAGGTGATCGAAGCTTCCTCCCTATCCATAAAAAAACTGGTATTTTGACTCTGACTCTGAGAACAATGGTTTTTATTACTAGCTTTCTAGTCGTTAGCCACTAATTTATCGGAACTCCTATATGCAGCCTGAAGAAGTTAAAACACTAATTAAAGGCAGTCTAAGTGACGCCAATGTCGATATATTCACTAGTGACGACAATATGAACCGTCACACTCATTATCATATCACCGTTATTAGTGATGCCTTTGAAGGCAAGAAGCTTTTAGACCAGCATCGCATTATTATGGATATTTTAAATGAAGCTTTGAAAGTTCAGATTCATGCAGTTAAAATTAAGACATACACACACACACGCGCAAAAGAACAAGGAATCAATTTTGATCAAAATGAGAGACTTAGAAATGACTGAAGGTAAAAAAAGAGATCCCCTAAAATTATCTGACCTTAAAGAAGTTCCAGAATCTAACTTGGATCCAGCTCTTAAAGAAAGAATAGAAGAACTACTTTGTTCCAAAGAAGTATTCCTATTCATGAAAGGCAATCCAATGGCGCCACAATGTGGTTTCTCTGCCAATGTCGCTGGAATTCTAGCACAAGAGCGAGTTGACTACGGCCATTTTGATATTCTCAGCGATATGGATATTCGCCAAGGTCTTAAAGACTATTCTAATTGGCCTACATTCCCTCAACTATTCGTCAAAGGCGAGCTTGTTGGCGGAAACGACGTTATCTCTGAATTATATTCTTCGGGCGAACTTTCGGAAATCCTAAAAGGCTAAATCTGAAAACCTATGGCGGCTCCAAGGAGCCAGCCTGGTTTATCAAATTCTCTTGCCAGTCCACGGGCCTTTTTGAGCTCTACGTAATCGACTCCTGAAAAGAGGTCAAACTTGACACCTTTTTTTGAGGGGGCTTTTTTAGTACCAATGCTCATTCCTAATCTCCAGCTAGACATTAATCCAATATCGTTTCTCTCAGAGGTACCACCTAAGAAATCCATGTAGGTGTAGGAATTACTACTTTTCCAATTATAAATAAGCTTGGGGCCAAGTAAGAAGTAGTTCCCATTTATTTTATTGGTAAATCCACTGGCAACATTTTTTTGTTTAAATTCTTGGCGACCGAGCTCCAGCGCCAACCCCAATCCGAGCCTTTTTTTGGAAGTTAATGCAGCAGACATTTGAATGCCATAACTAATAGCATCTTGTTTTAAGGTATCTCCGTCACTATCCAGCGACGATGGAAAATCACTATAGCGCCCAAACAATTGAGCT
This sequence comes from Halobacteriovoraceae bacterium, assembly GCA_018646195.1. Lineage (GTDB taxonomy): Bacteria > Bdellovibrionota > Bacteriovoracia > Bacteriovoracales > Bacteriovoracaceae > JABGVH01. The sequence continues at coordinate 8,141 of JABGVH010000077.1, read as the reverse complement.
CCTAGAAATCCTTCTCCTCGGCATTTTCCAAATAAGTACTGTAGGAAATAAGTAAGGGCGTAAACAATCCACATCACCATAACCACCAAGCCAACTACTAATAAGAAAACCAAAGCGCCATCCCCTGAACCGCCAAAGGCCCTTAGCCAATTTTTTGAACTAGGGTCCTTATTAGTTTCAGAACCAAAAGTTCCGCAAGAAGCAGGTTTCCTGATTACCGCCTTCCCCTTTGTAAGTTTGGCGGCCTCTTCTAAAGTCATGGTTTCAACTTTAGCCCCGGTTTTACTTTGGAGCGAGTTGAATTCGGCTTGATCAACCTGAACCACCTGATAGTTTTGGATTGCTTTAAATGTATGGGATTGTTGTTTTAGTAAAACTTCGCGAGCTTCTGCATTTTGAGTGAGTACCCCAATACAAATGACGAGTAGAATTTTTTTAATTTTTTTAAACTGGGTCATGCCTTTGCTTCCGACGAACAACAGTGAGAACCGTCAGCACAGCAAACGTAAGCGCCAAGATCCAGGGAAATAGTTGCATGAAATAGAACATGAAATAAGCAAATCCACGGATTAGCTTTTGTAGCCAAGGCGTCTTTAAAATATAGGGTGTATACTGGGGAGCCGTTTTGTAATACCAATTAACAAATATTTTCCCCAGGGCATTTGTCTTGAGATGCTCGTCTCGAAAGGCTTGAAAGTAATTAGTCACTGGGTGTTCTTCTGTAAATCCTGCCGAAAAAATATAACAGGACTGGCTCTCTAAGAGGGCCTCAATTTCAAGAGGGGTTCCCGCTAAGCAATTTGAAAAGTTTGAGGCAAAGTTGAATTTATTAACGAAGTAAATAGAAAAGCGTTTCTCAACTCCATTCACTAAGTCTTTAATATTCACTTCGCCATCATTGATAGTACTATCGAGGTCCTTCTCTACTCCTTTGCCTAATTCATTTTGAAATTCTTGCGTTCCAGGCTGGCCGGCAGCTGTACAGTCGGCAGTCCCGGTATAGTCAAAAGCATTGGTTTTTAAGTGGTGGGCCGCATTGAAGCCTTGAAAAACCGATGTCAAACGGGCATCACCTTTTCGAAGTTCTGTCTGAGTAATAGTATTAGATTGATTTATGTTATTACTTAAAAAGACATCTAAGAAGATTCCATTTCCAGTAGATGAATGTGAAGTCGGATTAATTTCCTGTCCAATGCCTTGATCGGTAGTATCCAGGTAAATATAGACCATCCGGTTGGCGGTCGCTTGCGCGGCATCTCCCTCTTCTATCGAGTCACAATTAAAATTTGAATTGGAGCAGAGTCCATTCAAGCTTAAAGTGGTGGTTGTAGCCGAATTTATATTGCCATCAACAATTTCACGGATTCGGTGAGTCACTTCAAATTTTGTAGAGTCAGCCCCTTTGACCGCGACCAAAAGAAAGGCCTTATTCCCTGTATTGTTTGTCACTTCCATATTAATGGTCATAGTGCTGGCACTGGCGACCGATACTCCAGGAAGATTATTGGGATTGGTATAGCGCGAGTATTGAGCTGAATCTGATGGAGTTCCTGCCGCGCCCCCATGAGAGCGAATGGGAACATAGACCGCCAGGGCATTGCTTTCGGCAATCGGATCCGAGCTATCTCCCTCAGTAATTAAAATAAAGCTTGTAAGATTATTTGTCGTAAAAACAAATGGGGCGGCTGGATCAAGTAAACGTGCTGTATTGTCCGCGTTGGCAGATCCAAGGAAAATTAATTGTAAAAGGCCCAGGAGTATTACTTTTTTCATATTAGCGCTAATTATCTCAGTCAAGTAAGCACCTCGTCAATAATGGACTAGTTGAAAATTATGGCCTATATCCTTTCTATGAAATTGATCAATCTAAGTATTATATTGCTACTTTGCAGCTGCATTCGACCCGGGAATGCTAAAAACAAGGCAAAAATTGTCCAAGGAATGGCAGCTAGCATCCAAAAGCAATTTGCAGATGTTGCTGTGATCGAGGCCCATGAGGCGATCAAACTGACTGCTCAAAAAGACTCTAGGACAGTGCTAGTCGATGTTCGGGAGCAAAAGGAAAGAAATGTCAGTATTATTCCAGGGGCCATAAGCAAGGCAGAGTTCGAAAACCGCCACCTAGAATTCAAAAATTACCAAGTCATCCCCTATTGTACAATCGGCTACCGATCTAGCGAGTATGTCCGAATACTTACCCAGCGCGGCTTCAAGGCCTATAATCTCAAAGGCTCAATTTTGAGCTGGATCCACGCCGGCGGGACATTGATTGATAAATCTGGCCCTACCAAAAAAGTTCATGTTTTTGGAGAGGCTTGGAATTTCGCTCCGAATGATTACCAGGCAATCTATGACAATTAAAAGCATTGTTAGTATCAACGGAAAACTTTTTGACCGAGAAGCTGCCAAGGTCTCTGTTTTTGACAGAGGATTTCTCTTTGGTGACTCCGTCTACGAAGTGACTCTCACTCACAATCAGAAAATATTCCTATTGGATGACCATCTCGACAGACTATGGCTATCAGCTGAAAAGCTCGGTATTGAAATCGAATGGACTAGAGAAAAATTTTTGGTTGAAATAGAAAAATGCATTCAACATTTAGGTCTCCCGAGAGTCTATATTCGAATTGTAGTTACCCGAGGTGAAGGAGAGATCGGCCTTGATCCCGCCCTTGGAATAAGCAATAACCATGTCTTAATCGTTAAGGAACTGCCTGAAAACCCTAAAAATTGGTATGCCCAAGGGGTGCATATGATAGTCGCTGATATCCAACGAACTAGTAAGAAGGCAATGGACCCTGGGGTTAAATCTGGAAACTACTTGAATAATGTCATGGCGATTAAGGAGGCCAAGGAAAGAGGAGCTTTTGATGCCATTATGTTGAATTATAAAGGCCAAGTGACAGAGGCCACCACCAGCAATATTTATATCGTAAAAGATCAAAAAGTTTTAACTCCTCCACTACAGGCAGGCCTTCTAGAGGGAATTACTCGCAAGACACTAATTGATCTAGGCCAGCGCAATCATTTAACTATTCACCAAGAAGATTTCTCAGCGGGAGAGCTTAGAATGGCCGATGAGGCCTTTTTAACCAGTTCAACCAAAGGTATCGTTCCCATTACCAAGATAGACGAAACTGCTATCGGCAGTGGAAAGGTAGGCCCGCTTACTACTCAGCTTTCGGAAATCTATCAAAATTTCGTGCTTTCTCACTCCTAGATTGACAGGGGAACTCACCGGTCCTATAAACATCCCACGCGTTCTTCAAATAATTATTTCCGCCTTTAAAGTGACGCGTTGAGCCAACGGCAAAAGCCATAAGACGGGAATCACTTTCAGGAGTTAAAGAGATGGCAAAGAGTACAACAGCAAGATCACGATTCAAGATGCAAAGAGCACTTGGGTTAGAACTTCCCGGACTCGGGAAACCTGGCGCTTTAGATCGCCGACCTTACGGACCTGGTGTTCACGGAAATAAACGAAAGAAAATTTCTGACTATGCTATTCGTCTAAAAGAAAAACAAAAAATCGTTTACCATTACGGCCTCAGAGAAGGACAATTAGTTCGCTTTGTAAAAGCCGCTAAGAAAGTAAAAGACCGTGCCTGGGTAGAAACTCTTATTATCAACCTCGAGCGCCGCTTAGTTAATTCAATCTTTCGTCTTAATTTTGCACCTTCTATGCCAGCTGCATCTCAAATGGTTTCACACGGACAAGTTCTAGTGAACGGCAAGAAAGTTACACGTTCAAGCATGGTTCTTGAGAAAGGTGATGTTATTACATTATCTGAGAAAGGTTATAAAAATCAGTCTTACCTTAGAAGCCAAGAGTCACCTCGTATGTCAGCTGTTCCAGCTTGTTGGAACGTAGAGGGTACTGAAAAGAAAACAGCAACTCTTGCTCAATACCCACTTCCTGAGGATATTCCATTTGAATTTACTCCTCAATTAGTGATTGAACATTATTGGAAAGTTAAATAAGTACAAGTTATTTTTTACGATAGAAAAGGCCGTCTGATGACGGTCTTTTTTTTTACTTTTTTCTTAGAGCTGTAGAAGAAACACTTTCGAAGGCATGGTGCTCTAGAAATTCTATTCTTAAATCAGGACAAAGTTGAAGCAGCTTTTCGCTTTGTTTTTCTTTGTCTCTTTCATCACCCAATCGTGGACAGACGTAGAGGATATGCAGATGCGCGAGCAACTCCGCGCTTTCTTTCCACTTGTCGATAGAGAAAAAATTATCATCCCCAATAATCAAGTTTTTTAATGGTATTGAAACCTTCGGCAACCAATCAATCGTTGGGTTGGCCATATCTAGCCCCAAAAAACCGGGGTAGATAGAATAATCTGTGTCTTTTAATTCCATACAAAGAGATTTAAAAACCTTCCAACGGCATTCTCCGGAAATTTCTTTTTGCTTCCATGGATTTAAGTCAGGGACTACCATAATATTTTTTTGGGGGCATAAATCTAGACATTGCCTATGCCCCTGGTGCCAAGGATTAAAAGTTCCTCCAAAGAAAGTTATCTCCTCCCTAGAGTCATTTTTGAGCATCCACTTTGGGGCACTTTCATTTTGATAAAGCGAATCGTAGCTGGGCATAAAGTGATACATTTTACTTAATTGCTGGCAAAGGTCTTTGCCCATATCTTCTGGCAATTCATCAATTTCAGTCAGGTCTTTTAACTGACCCTCTAAAAATAATTTCCAAGTCTGATCAAAACTTAAATGTATCCTAGGATGAACTTTCAACGGCTTTCTTCCTCATATTATAAAATCCCTCTACTGAGTATATCAAAAGAGCTGTCCAAATGCATGCAAAGGTAATGACATGGCTACTTGTGAAAACTTCTTTATATAAAACTACTCCAATTATTAAGTGAAGCGAAGGGGCCAGGTATTGAATTATTCCGAGCGTCGACAACCTTAAACCCTTTACTGCATTTCCAAAACAAAAGAGAGGAAAGATGGTAACCGCACCGGTTAAAAAAACTAAAAGCTGCGTCAACCCATCAAGTTGCAGGAAAACTAGCTGCTCTTGGCGATAGAGAAAAACCAAGTAGGGAATATAAAGCAATGTCACCAATGACATTTCGAAAAAAAGTCCTTCACTGGAAGACAATTTTACAAATTTACGTAGCAGACCATATAGTGCGAAAGTTCCTGCAAGACTTATCGAAATCCAAGGACTGCCAGCTCCTTGATACACTAAAAAGCTAATACCAATAATGGCGATCCCCACGGCCCCCCATTGTAGGTGCCTTAATTTTTCTTTTAAAAAAACCACTCCAAAGAGAACATTAACTAGTGGGTTGATAAAATAACCTAGAGACACTTCAACAATATGTTTGTTCTGAACCGCCCAGATAAAAATTATCCAGTTGAATCCGATGCACAACCCACTCGCGATTAGGACCTTTCGATTATTCTTTTTCCAACCAATTGTTAGGGATTTTTTACCGGAACTGAGTGCGAGAATAAGACCAAGCATTAGGCCTCCCCAGATCATCCGGTGTCCTAAAAGTTCAAAGGCATCGACCCCGACTATTTGCTTCCAGAAGATGGGAATCAGGCCCCAGAAAGAAAAAGCTGCCAATGCGTAAATGATACCTTTCAGACTGTCCTTATTTTCCATAACTACTATATAATAGAAGCATGCACTTTGAATGTGAATGGGAAGGAGTTGAGTTTAGTATCGTTATCGAGGCTGATACCAGCTATAGCCCTCCCCAAAAACTTATAAAGACATCTAAGAAAGATCGAAAGGCGATAGAAAGCGGTGAAATAAAGTACTGCTCACTTACTATAACTTCGACTAAGGAGGGGAAAACCCTCACTCATTACAATACCGGATATATGATGGATTTAAGCAGCGAAGACTGCCTAGATCAGCTTGAAGATATTCTTGCACAGCACAAAGTACTTGATTCTATATTAGACCAATGGGATTTACTTGAAGAAGATGGCCCTGGCTATTGAAAAGCTATCTCGCTCTTGGAATACTGTCGCCTCATGAAATTGCACTTAAAAATCACGTATGCCGTACTGGCACTACTTATCGCCCTCACGGTTGAAGCTAAGATAAAGTTTGGCGCAAACCTTGGCCACCGTATGTCGGGAGGCCCGAGAGAGCATTTTTCAAAGCTACCCGAAAACTCTCTGGCCGCTCTAAAGGCAGTATTATTGGGGGATAACGGAAAAAAACCCCTGCAATTCCATGAAAATTTTCGCTACCTTGAATTCGATATACAAGAAACAGCTGATGGGGAAATAATTGTTTTCCACAATCAAAAACTTTCTCCCTGGCTTCCCAATAATCAACAAAACTTAGCCGCCCTAAATGAAATTTACCGCGACCCTGGAGTACAGCTAAGAGTTGGTCACCGTAGAGTTCGCTACAGTGACCTCAAAATTCAGCACCTAACGCTGGAGCAGGTCCAGAGTTTGATTCTAAAAAATGGCACTGAACCTGCCCCTAGTTTTCATCAGGTGCTTGAGAAACTTGTTGAATGGAATCTAAGAAAACCGTTAGCAATTGATATCAAGTACTTTCGAAGCGATTCCGCCAGAGAGAAGGTTATAGAACTGGCCAGTTATTACGGTGAGCTACTCGACACCAGGGGAACCCCTATTTTTGAAGATGGTTACGACCTATCACAAGCAACAGTCAATTTTATTTCATTTGCAAAGTACTTTAAAAACAGCTTCCCCTTCAAAACCTGGTGTCAGCGTTTTCAAGCCGCCGGCTTTCTCAAAATCTACAGGGCGATTTATCACTGGGATAATTTGTGCTCAAAATATTGACCAAAAATTAACAATTTTTTTCGCTCTTCTGGTGTATAGTTCTTCTTTAATGAAGGACCCCAAAATGCTCCCTAAAAAAATAAAAAAAACTGGAATCCCCTGCACCGATCACCTTAAAAACCCTTTAATTATGAACGGAGAAGGAAAATTCTTTGTGATGGATAAGGAGCTACTCGAGCTGTGGAACTCACTTCCCCTGCGATTCAACTCGGCACAGGTAATGGTAGAAGGGCAGAATCCGGCCATCGAAAAGGGGCTAGAGCTACTTAACCAGCACCAGCTAATAGAATAGCGCCAAATGGCCTATTCCTGACAGTGTCCAAAAGCTAAACAGCGTTCCACTCCTAAGTCACCGAAATCGCAATAATTATATGGCACACTCTTCGCATTTCAGTAGGTGAGATTACTAACGGAGAGAACCTAATGAGAAGCCTACGATTCCTAATAGTGACAATATTCTTATTGCTAAGCCTGCCCTTAATGGCCGCCTCAGAGATCTATCGCATCAAAGGTGATCGCTTCCTGATTAAAAATATTGCCAGTAGTGGAGTCCAGCCCGGACAGAAATTTTCAATCTATAATAACGTCGGAGAAAGAATTGGCGAAGGCCGGCTTACAAAAGTAAAAGGCCGTTGGGGCTTAGCACAGCTTAAAAAAGGTGTCGCCTATGCAGGTAGCCGGGTAATCGCCTCCACCAGTGCTACCAATCAGAGTGGAGACATTCCTGCAAATATTGTTATAAGCGACAGCAACTCCAAGAACCTTTCTAAAAAAGACCGTTCAAATCTACAATTCCTGGCCGGTTACGATTCTCGTGAAACCACAAAGATGACCTCAAATAGTATCGCTTCAGAAGACCTCGAAATCGATGATACCCCCAATAAAGGACTCTTCATCGGTCTGGGTTACGAATTTCATTTAAGTGACCTGATAACTTCTACTACAATGCCTTCGCTGCATATTAATGAGCTTGAAGAAACCGAAAATGACGGGACATTCAATTCAAAAACCACTTATAAAGAGAGGCAAATTAAACTTACCCAAACTCTCAATGCCAACTTTAGCTTTTCGGCACTTAGGGTTCAGCCTTTCATAGGAGCTGGCCTTGGTTATAATTGGGGAACGGCTGAATTCTCTGACCTCGATGATTCTGAATTTAATGCAAAGGCAGATGTCTATGCCTATTCGGGACATGTCTCTGCCGGAATCAACTTGATTATCTCGGAGCGATTTATGGTTCATAGTTCTTATGCAGTAGAAAGGCTTCGCTTCCACAAAGGAAAGGTATCCGCTCAGAATGAAGAAGTTCAGAGCATAACCCAAGTATTCCTAGATA
>JABGVH010000090.1 GCA_018646195.1 Halobacteriovoraceae bacterium | reverse complement strand
TTATTTTCCTTTATAATTACATGTTTATACTTCATAATGACCGTAGGCTTAAAAATTAAGTCATAAAGGTACCATAACTCGCAAAATATATGACAGGAGAATTTACCATGAAGTCCATGCGACCACTTAATTTCATCTTACTACTCTGCACCGTTCTCGCTCTTGGTAGCTGTTCTGGTATGAAAACCAATAAAAAGAAAGGCGGAGACCTTAATATGGGCGCCTCGGCCCAAGAAATTACAAATGCAGATACAGGTGATTTCAAAATTAATGTCGGTTCCGATTCAGGGGATATGCCGATCAAGACGGTTTACTTTGCCTTTAATTCTTCGCGATTAAATAGCACTGGGCGATCCGTTCTCGAAGGAAATGCTAAGATTCTTAAAGCTGTTTCTTCTTTAGAAGTTCAAATCGAAGGTCATTGCGACGAGCGCGGTGGTGTTCAATACAATATGGCACTCGGTGAGAGACGAGCTAAAACTGTTCGTGACTATTTAGTTGCCATGGGTGTGCCACGTAGCCGTGTCTCAACAGTGACACTTGGAAAAGAACAACCAGTTTCATTTGGACATGACGAAGAATCCTGGGGAAAAAATCGTAGAGGAAACTTTGTTATTACTGCTAAATAATGATTCAAAAATTACTTACGCTTTTTTTAATAGTTAATTTATCCGCGTGTGGCCTAGCGGTCACGCGCCCCAAACTTGCAATGGCAATGGCACAAACTGCCTTCATCGCCGCAAAAACTGCCAAAGCTCAAAGTCTTGCCCCTGGTCTCTACCGTAAAGCAGAATTCTATTACCTCAAGGCCAAGTCATCTTATCGTAGAAAATATTTTAATAAGGCCAAGCAATACGCCACACTTTCGAAGAAATTTTCTGAAAGGGCCGAATTCGTAGCGGTTCGAAAAGCCGCTCTTAAAAACCTTTAGGGGCCCCTATGAGGAAGTCATTTTCAATTATCCTATTTGTTGCCATCGTTACGGTCTTTGGTTGTAAAACCCAAGAGCAAATCGACCGAGACGTTATGGTCGATAAAATGAACGTTCAGATGGTGGATGCTCAGAGGCTTAATGCCGACACTACTTTAAAGCTGCAACAGTTAGAAGATAGGATGAGCCAAATAACAGGCCAAGTTGAAGAAACCGGGCATTCAAACCGCCAAGACTTTTCGACCCAGACCAAAACTTTAAATCAAAAAGTCATCGCCCTCGAAGAAAGTAATAAGAACCTCGATACACGGGTGGCGCAGCTACAGACAAAAGTAGAAGAACAAAATACTTACTTGCAACAGGTTCTCAAGTCCCTCAACACTATAAGTAAGAGCAGTGCCAAGAAGAAAAAAAGAAAAAAGAAAAAGAAGTCCAGCGCTTATGATACCGCAATGGCCAATTATAAGAGGGGCAAGTACAAGCGCGCCAAACCTCAACTACAAACACTGCTTAATAGTAAAAAGATAAAGGGAAGAAGGAAGGCCAGAGTTCTCCACAATCTGGGAATGATCGAATATATGGCCAAGAGAAATTCAGAGGCGACAATTTTCTTTAGTCGCCTGCTGACAGAATATCCCAAGTCAACTTATTCAAAAAATGGTCTACTCTACCTGGCAAAAACTTTTAAGCGAATGAAAAAAATTGATGAGGCCAAGGCCACCCTTGGTCAACTGATAAGCCGCTATCCTAAGACCAAGCAGGGACGGGACGCCAAGAAACTTCTCGGAAAACTATGAAGAACTATTTGCTAGCACTCTTATTGCTCGCTTCTAGCTGTAGCTGGCTTGGTGAAGATGCCAATATTAGCTACGGAGAAAAAAAATTAAGCCGTGACCAGCTTTCAATTATATTTTCACATAATTTAAACGGTGAAACACATCCCTGCGGATGCCGCCACCATCCCCTCGGTGGTCTTCCTCAAGTGGCCGGAAAAATTCACGAAATTCAAAAAAATAGCGACACTCTTATTGTCGATTCTGGAGATATGCTTTTTCCAGGGCCGGTTGTTCCAGATTACGTGCGCTCTTCACTTTCTTTTGCCGCCAAGAATATTGCTAGAGCCGAAGACCAATTGGGCCTGGCCTATTTCGTTCCAGGGGACCAGGATTTTGCACTTGGGCTAGAGTTTTTGCAAGGTATCGCCAAAAGCGTCAAGTATGGCTTTTTAATTTCAAACTTAAAAGATCCTAAAAGCATAAAACATAAGGAATGGGCGGTACTTAAAAAAGGCCAGCATAGAATTTATCTACTAGGGGTAGTCGATCCTCGAAGCATTCGCGGAAAAATGAGTGACCTCTTCCTTCCGGCGGCGACTACAATTAAAAAGAGAGTTAATGATCTCTTAATTGAAGGTTACGAAAAAAATAACCCTCTCCATCGCCTCATCATTCTCTCCCATGCTGGGATGGATTACGATAAGCAATTGGCGAGAGAAATTCCTTCTATCGATTGGATTATAGGTTCTCACTCTCAAAGTTTTACGACTTCGGCAGAAGAGCAAGGAAAAACAAAATTGATTCAAGTCTTGTCCCGCAACCATTACCTTGGCGAGTTAAAAATATCTCTAGCAAAAGATAAGAGCGCGGACTCTTTTAAAATACATGAAATGCGAGACGACGAAAAAGATAAACTAGACCCCAACCCCTATATTAAATATATAGCCGACCATAAAACTGAAATGCAAAAACTGCAGAATATTGAACAAGATAAAATGACCACCGATGTGGATGTCAGTCACCCCCTTCCCACCGCAAAACGCTGTATTGAATGCCACCAAGAGCAAGCCGAACATTGGTACAAAACTGCCCACTCTTCGGCCTTTGCGACCTTGCTTAATGCTAAAGAAGACGCCAACCTAACCTGTGTCAAATGCCATAGCCTTGGTTTAGGACAGAAACGTGGCTTTAAAAACCGAGCGGATATTGTTCGCTTTGACCAAGAAGCTTACGAAGTTGCAATTGAAGGACTGCGCTACGCTGAAGTTCCCTCCCGCGCCCAGCGCTTGAAAAAGGAAGCCGCTGAAACCGAGAAACTTAAAAAGCTATCAGGTTCTTATTGGAAGGCCTTGCATAAAAAATATTCCGGCGTGGCCTCAATTCGAAGTCTTTCATCTAATGAGAAAAGTAAATTAGGTAGGTTCTGGTCTAAGCTCGATGATAAAAAGGGAGTTGATCACAATTTTGCCAACGTCCAATGTTCAAGTTGCCATCTTATGGTGACCAATCATCCTTTCACCTCCGATGAAATGAAGCCTACTCGAACTCTCCGAGTCGAAAAAATTAAAGGGCAATGTATCGAATGTCATGATCCTGACCAAAGTCCTGAGTGGTATTTAAAAACCGAGAAAGGTCTGGCGGGTGCATTAGACGAAGTAAAATTTAAAAAGACTTTGAAAGGCATCGCCTGTCCAAAATATCAGGATTAAAGTTCCTTCTTTAAAAAATCTAAAAAATCCTTTCGGTATTTTTTCTGGTGTCGGAAAAATACGTCAATATGGTATCCGTCTTCAATTTTCCAAAACCACTTTTTTGTTTTTAATGCAGAAAAGATCTCTTCCCCATTCTTGTAAATAACCACAGGGTCCTTCATTCCATGGATCACAAGCACTGGCATTTTTAAGCGCTCCATTGCCGGCTTGGCGGTGTATTCATCGCTAAAAAGAAAATATGAAAAGGGCAAGAACGGCCAAAGAAGCATGGTGCTTTTCATAATATTTTGGACTTGTCCTCGGTAAGACATAAAAGTTGAATCTAAAACCAATAGATCAATTTTTTGCTTTTGTTCCCATTCCTGGATGGCGCGCATTCCGATGGTCCCCCCAAGGCTTTGGGTGTAAACAATAAATTTAGGATGCTGATCTTTTTGAACCAGCTTATAGGCATAATTAAGTGCTGCCAAAGAATCACGATTGACTCCCGCTTGATTGGGACTACCATCACTTAATCCATAACCCCGGTAATCGAAAATAAAAACTTCATAACCAAACTTAGTCAGCCAATTGAGCTGCAAGAAATGAGAGGAGAGGTTTTGTGCATTCCCGTGAAAAAAGAGAAGCAGCCCTTTAGATTTTGGGAATTTTTTGAGGTCCCTTTTGAGATGCCAGGCATGCAAATTCAGACCATCCCCTTGGGTAAACCAAATATCCTCAAATTGGGTGCCTTTTGCCTTGGGGTGGGCATAGAGATAGGGGGTCGGTTGGTAGAAGAGTCCCGAACATCCAGATAGTACAAAGGCCATTAAGAGGCAGAGTATTGTTTTCATGGGGCTATTGTGACTAAAATTGCGGCAAAAAGACAGTGAAAGGTGTTCCCGCAAAGCGCTTCCTATGCTAGCTTCGGACTCATTGCGAAATATGCCCTGAGGAAAGAATGCCTATTATTTTAGGAATAGAAACTAGTTGTGATGATACCTCCGTCTGCCTTTTAAAAGGCCAGCTGGATGATAGCGAAAGGCCTGAAGTGCTGGCCCTTTCGGAATTCTCCCAAGAGGAAATCCTCAAAAAATGGGGTGGGGTTGTTCCTGAGATTGCTGCAAGGAATCATATGATGAAGCTCTCTCCCTTGATAGAGCAAGTTTTTGAAAAAGCAGCTCTTGCCCCCGATCAAATTGATGCCATCGCAGTGACCACAAATCCAGGTCTTTTAGGGCCGCTACTGACCGGTCTTAATGGTGCCAAAACTCTGGCCCTTCTCACACGTAAACCAATTATCCCAATTAACCACCTCTACGCCCATATCGAGGCGATCCATCTCACCGAAAAACTGACCTATCCCTATCTTGGAATGGTAGTCAGCGGGGGACATAGTCTTTTTCTTTTGGTTAACGACCCCACTGAATTTAACTTCTTAGGCGGAACCCTCGACGAGGCCGCTGGTGAGGCCTTTGATAAGGGCGGAAAGTTGCTGGGTCTTGGTTACCCGGCAGGAAAAATTATTGATCAATTAGCTAGTACTGGGAATCCAAAGCGCTACCCCTTTCCCATAGGACTCAAAAATTCTAAGGACTGTAACCTTAGTTTCTCAGGTACCAAAACCTCACTGCGGACTTTTCTTGAGAAGAACCCAGAGTTCGATAGGGAGAATGACTTAGCGGATCTCTGCGCCTCTTATCAGGAATCGATTGTCGATTCTCTGGCACTCAAGTTGGGTTTTGCCAAAAAGCCTGGTCTGCCTATCGTGGTAGGCGGAGGGGTTGCGGCAAACTCACGCCTAAGAGCGGTTCTTCAGCAGCGTTTTGAAGATGTCCATTTTGTCGCACCTAAATTTTGCACTGATAATGGCGCCATGATTGCCAATTATGGCCTTCGTCTACTTCCCCAGGCCATCCCCTTTCCCGAATGCCTTGAAGTTGATGCCAGAGGAAAATTCCTCTCAAAAGAAAAACGCCTCGAGCAGGCCCGTAGAAAAAAGCGCCAGGTATAAATGAAACTCCCCTATGCCAACAAAGAGCTTGGCCAACATTTTCTTAGAGATCCCGATGTCATTCATGCCATCTGTGAAGATCACAAAGGAAATTATGATTGCGTACTCGAAGTCGGTCCAGGACCAGGCATCTTAACAGAACTCATCTCAAAATATGAAAAGCCTTATGCAGTTGTAGAAAAAGATACCCGCTTTAAGGATTATCTGACCCAGCACCTCGATCCCAAGGACCTTCATTTTGAAGATGCTCTTGGTTTTGACTACCTAGGCTTTATAAATAACCAATGGGAGCAATCTGACCGGGTCTGGCTGGTTTCAAATCTGCCCTATAATATTTCGGCCTTATTACTAATAAAATTTATTCAAGTCCCGCGCTTATCTTGCATGACTTTAATGTTTCAAAAGGAAGTCGGTCAGAAACTTATTTTTAATGGTAAAAATATGAATTCCTTACTGGCCCTCACCCAACTCTACTACACCACCGAAAAATTATGTTTGGCGAGACCAGAGGCTTTTGTTCCTCCTCCTAAAGTTGATTCAATCGTGGTCAGTTTAGTGGTCAGGGAAAAACCTTTGCTGCCACTTTCTGAATTTAAAAAATTTGAAACATTCCTGCGCCAACTTTTTCAACTAAAACGCAAACAGGTTGGAAAAGTTTTAAAAACTTGCTTTGAACCAGAGCTTGTTTTAAAGGCGCTAGAAGCCTCACAACTCTCTCCTACCCTGCGAGCGGAGTCTTTTAATCTCGAACAAGTGTTGCTACTCTATAGCCACTTAAAACCTTAGCTTGGAAAAACCAATGACTCTTCGTATTACAGCACTGGTCCTGATCGTATTTTTAAATAGTGGCATCTGCCTGGCCAATTTTGGAGAAATGTTTGGCGCCTCTCCCTCAACTACGGGTATTGGAAACCAGGCCAATTTAAATCCATTAGATCCGTCCAATAATTATTATGCTCCCGCTGCTCTTGCCTGGACTAAAGCGATCTCTCTCAACGCTTCTGGTGCCACCGTGAATATGGACTTTGAAAGCATTAAAAATGTAACGACTAAGAACTCGACCAACTCAGGTTTCGACGAAGTTGGGAATGTTAATACAGAGTATGGCAATTACTTGAACGGCGCAGTTCATGCGACACTGCCAATAGCTGTTAACGGGGCCGGGCCATTAGCGGTTTCCGTTTTTACTCCCATGGGAAACCTTATAGAAACTAATTCTGGTGATCCCGAATTACCTGAGTATGTTATGTATCGCAGTCGTTTTCGAAGAACTGTAGTTCATCTCAATTATGCCCACCCATTATCCGAAGAATGGGGCTTTTCTCTTGGCACCCATATTGGTTTCCAAGCGGCTGCCGATGTACAAACTAATATTAGTCTCAATGGCGCCACTTATGGCTCTTCAGGTGCCGCAAAATCGAAGGCAAGCCCAAGCCTTGGAGCAATCATCTCGTTGGCCCGAAGGTTCAAAGAGTACGACACCACCGCCTACTTCACATTCCAACAGGAAATGAAATCTAATTTAACCGCCAATGCGACTGGGGAAGTTAACGATCCCGCATCGCTGCCACTACTAATCGAAATCACTTCTATGATTTTTTACGATCCCTATATCTATCGTTTTGGAATGACCAGAAGTACCGCAGCTTACGACCTATTTCTTAGCCTTGAATATCAAGATTGGAGTGGCTACAAAACTCCCGTCGTCCGAATTAAAAATAAAGGTGGTGTAGTGCAAGGAAGTAATGATTTTGAGCAGGCACAGGCCGAAGGAATCTTAGTCCCGAAAATTGGTGGTACTTATAATGTAAATGACTCCTTTAAATTCTTAGGAGGCTTTTCTTATCGCCCAACTCCACTGAGCGGTGAATTTTCAGGTGCTGGAAACTCAATTGATTCAGACTCTTTTATTACTACTGGAGGTCTTATTTATTCCTCCAAATTATTTGGAAAAGGTATAGATTATTCTATGGCCGCCCAATATCATAAGCTCAAAGAAAAAACTGTCGTCAAGTCTGCAAACGAAGAGAATGGTAGCGCCGGTAGTAAAATTGGTGCCCCAGGCTTTAATGTTGGTGGGACCATTTTAGTCGGCTCTTTCGGGGCCAATATAGCGTTTTAATTATGGGAATAAAAATAATCGCCAAACATAAACGTGCCAGCTACGACTACGAGCTTTTAGAAAAGTTTGAAGTGGGAATGGTGTTACAAGGAACGGAAGTAAAATCTCTTAGGCTTGGTAAAGTTTCAATTGCGGAATCTCATATTTCAATTGATGGTGATTTAGAAGTATGGGCCAATAACATAAAAATCCCACAGTATGAATTTGGCAATATCAACAATCACGAAGAGGCGCGGAAAAGAAAGCTATTGCTTAATAAAAAAGAAATTCTCTACATCAAACACCAAATGAAGGCCGGTGGGCTTACCCTAATCCCTACCTCTATTTATTTCAAAAACTCTAATGTCAAAATGCAAATTGCGCTAGGCCGAGGTAAGAAAAGACACGACAAGCGCCATGCTGAGGCTAAAAAAGATATTGAAAGAAAATTACGGCAAGGAAAATTCGATTAATTTTGAGTTTGCACCCAATAGGTAACTAGAGCAAGATAAGTTCCTAGTAAAACAATACCACTTTTCCTATGCAAGCTTTTCTTAGCGATAGAAAAGACAAGAAGAAGTATCGAAACAGTTCCTAGTACTACCATTTCTACCAAAAAGTTATTATTAAATTCAAATTGATAGACCCCTAGGCTTCCTAAGACAAAGGCCACATTAAAGATATTCGAACCAATAATATTCCCAGTAATCAGATCAGTATCTTTTTTCTTATAGCAGGCCAAAAGAGCGGTTACGAGTTCAGGAAAGGAGGTTCCAAAGGCCACGAAAATTGCTGAGATTACATATTCCGAAATTCCTGCCATCTGCCCTAATTTGCTACCAGAGGTCACTAACCACTCTCCCCCAAGATAGAGAAGCGCAAATCCACCAAGTAACTTAGGCACCATTAATAACTGAAGTTTGTCTTTCTCTTCAACTGGTTCAGTATTGAGGATTTTAGTTTTCTTCATTTCTGAAAAAGTAAAATACATATAAACTAGAAAATAGAGTCCCCAAAAAGCCGAGCCCCAGAGGGTCACCGATCCAAACTCCATATAAGAAATTAATCCGACGGTTAAGAGCAGGTGAAAAATCAATTGCCTGGTTATTTCCTTACGATTTAAATGGAGGGGAACTAAAAGCGAGGCGACACCCATTATCAAAAAGATATTGGCAATATTTGAGCCGATAATATTTCCAAGAGCTATTTCGGGATGCCCCCGATAGGTGGCAAGTTGTGATACAAAAAATTCAGGTAGTGAAGTTCCAAATCCAACAATTAAAAGCCCGATCACAAGCGGTGAAAGCCCAAAATGTTTGCCGATTTTTTCGGAGGACTCAAGAGTTAACTCAGCTCCCAGATAAAGAAAAAAAATCGCCAGTATTAGAATGCCTGACTGTAATAACACTTTGATTTTCCTATGCTAAACAGTTAAAATTTAATAACAATATAGCAAATATTAGGTTGATCTACTATGAAAGAATTCTTTAAGACACTGCCTGCCCAAAAATTTAAGGCGATTGCCGTAACCGTCTGCCTTATTGGAGATTTAAGCTACATCACGTACTTATATGGTAAATTTTCCGATCATGACGTATTTATGAAGGCCTTTAGTTTGGCGTTAAGTTTTAATAAGGCGGCGGCTAATCAATTTCCCCCTAACTTTGCTGAGGATATGTTCAAAATTATGCTCCAAAGTTTAACCGTAATGATGGCCTTACTTTTAATTTTTCATATTGCCATGTACGCGGTTTATATTGCCGACAAAGCGGCTGCTAGGGCCTACCTCTTAGCACTGACCTGGGTTAGTGGTCCTGGAACAATTCTAATGGCGCTAATGTTAAAGATGAGTTTCTCTAAATTACATTTTGGTATTTTAGGTCTTGCTTATATTTTTGTGGCCTATGGGCTCTTGCAATATCCTAACCTAAAAAAGAAGGTATGATAAAGCGGCACTGATCGGCTTCTGCCCAGTCTGGTAGCTCTCGGTTTTGCTTCAAATGGATATTCTGACCAGAGAGAGTCATTAGAAAAGAATCAAACGCCCTTGGATGCTTACAAATAATCTCTAAGTCCTGATCGTAAATAAAGATATTGAGGTACTTCTCAATCCTTTTAATGATATTAAGGCGGGCCTCTGCACCTAGCTCTATATCATTGATATTTTGAATATCTCGACTTTGAATAATTTTAGAACGTAAAAGCTCAATCAAGGTTAGCTGCGAATTGCCTTCAAATAGCTCTAGTCCAGAAGGCAGGTGCCTACGCAAGTAACTAAAGCGCGATTGAATCATCAGCGATGTATTTCCAAAAGAATCATAGGATGAGTTAAATAGATCTAAGAGCTGATCATAATAATTGAACCATAAGAAAAAATCTAAAGGCCTATTCCAATAAGGAAGGATTCCTTTTTTAAGCCGCCTCTTAAATGAACGAGAGAGCATATGCTCGTGGGTCTCTTTGGCCAAGATATCTTTGCAGAAATCAAATTCATCATCATGATTTCTTTCCTGTTCGTATTTTTTAGGGTTTTCCTTGGCCAGGCGGGCATCTTCCTCTTTTAAGGAATTCATAATTTCCCGAACTTTAGTGACCGATTCTACTGGACAGCTATCTGACCCTGGACATTCTAACTGACAACTGTGACAGGGAGGACTTGAAAGTGGAAAATCTAGAACCAGGTGCTCAATATCAAATTTTTCAATCCAGCTTCGTATAGCTTCATCCCCTGAAATTCCCTCTTCGTCCTTTGCTTGTAAGAACGATCTAAGGAACCAGCGTCCCGAATCAGCATAGTATTCAAGCAGGCAGAAAAAAAATTTATCTTTTCTTCCTCCTTTCATGCTTAATCCTGCAATACTTCGGCTTTTCATAATTAGATCTGGGGTGCTTCAATTGAGAAATCTAAAATTTTCATCCCTTGTGCTCGGATGGCCTCTTCTAGGGCCGGTAGATTCTCAGGTTCATGAGTTAGTAAAAAGCAACCGCCTCCACCAGCCCCGCAGGCCTTCATCCCTACGTGACCAAGGTTTTTGCTTATTGATTCAAATAGAGAATACATTTTGGGAGTAACTATTCCTGGAAAGAGTTCTTGGCGATTTCTTCCCTCTTCGGCAATTAATTTTAAAAGTTCTGGATAGTTCTTTTTTCTAATCGCCTCTAAGGCTAAATTACTTAGCTTTGCTATTCCTTCAAGACCATTTCTAGTTTTTAAATCTTTATCGAAAAAGTGTTTATAGACTTCCCAATTATTAATTCCTGAGTTCCTAGATTCTCCGCTAAAGACCAAGGTTAAATGAGACTCAAGGTACTGCTTGAGTTCATCACTAAAGAGTTGCTCAACTTTTACCCCTTCCCACTTAGGGGTAAGTGCTAGTACTCCTCCATAGAGCGCCGGATAATAGTCCTGGTAACCTGCGGGACCGCTATCGAGGATTCGCGCCTCTATTCCATTGACTGTTTTAACCGCGATGGCCGGATCAACTTTAAGTTTCTTCCACTGACAAAGCGCTCGGTAGAGAGTCACTCCCATCGCCGAAGACCCCCCCAGACCTGCTCCAGTCGGAGAGCCGGAGGAAAGTGTCAGTTTAATTCGAGAGGTGATTTCAAAATATTGCAGTATCTCGGCAATAAAGCGAAGAGGTCCAAAAAAACCACTTCGTAAATTCTCCGAGCTAAAATCGTCTTGTCCGTAAAAAACGCTACTATCATAATCGATAGAATTTATCTCAATGCCATTTTCGCTAGTTTCTTCAAGCGTGACTTTAGCTTTTAAGGTTGTGGCCACATTAAGTGTCACAACATTAGGTATTATATAATTAATTGGATTAAGATCGAGAGTGCCGCCTAGTAAATCTACACGAACACTTCCAGAGGCCTGAATCATTCTGAATAAACTCCGATATAAGGCAGCTCACGGTACTTGCCGGCGTAATCGAGTCCATAACCAATCACAAACTTATCTTCTATCTCAAAGGCCAAGTAATTAATCTCAACCTTGTGAAGGTTCCGAGCAGGCTTAAAAAGTAGGCTGGCCAACTTAAAAGAGGCAGGCCCTCGTCCCACTAAAGTTTCTCTAAGCTTAAGCATAGTAAGACCAGTATCTACAATATCTTCAACAACAAGAACGTGTTTACCTGCAATATCATTGCGGCAATCCAGGTTAATTTTAACATTGCCGCTACTCTTAGTAGCTTCTCCATAAGAAGAAACTGACATAAATTCCAATGTAATCGGAACATTAATTTGCCTAATTAAGTCAGCAGTAAAAAGACAGGCTCCATTGAGAATTCCAATAACCACCAACTCTTTTCCGGCATATTCACTATTAATGAGTGCGCCTATTTCAGCCACTCGCTCAGCAATTTTTTCTTGAGAGATTAATACGTCGACGGCCATTTTTCTTCCTTTAGCTAAGAGGGACTCTGGGTTTGGTCTACAGGTTTACCCCAATGGAAGAAAAGTAACTCTTCTTCTTCTGAGTAATCACAATGGGTCCTACAACGGGCTTCGTAAATATCAGCTTCTCCCACCACAACTTGATCTTCTTTCTGATCAAACTTGCGATAAGTCTTAGAAGCAGGCCCGCCACATACTGTGCAGATTGCTTGTATTTTATCTACACTATCGGCCATCGCCAATAGTTGAGGTATAGATCCAAAAGGATTGCCCTTATAGTCTTGGTCGAGTCCCGCCAAAATGACCCGGATTCCTCTTCTGGCCAATTTTGAAACCACTTTGTGAATCGACTCATCAAAGAACTGGACCTCATCAATGGCCACTACCCGTGTTGAATCAAAAAGTTTTTTTAATATTTCCAACGAGTCTTTAACTGGTTGGGCCTGAATTTCTTGAGCCGAATGGCTAACCACATTGGATTCATGATAGCGATCATCGATAGCGGGCTTAAAGATTTGAACTTTCTGCCTGGCGATTTGCGCACGTCTTACACGGCGAATGAGTTCCTCTGTTTTACCTGAAAACATAGGTCCACAAATAACTTCGATACTGCCTGAATGGTAATTACCAAGGGGATTTAAGCTCACTGGCCCTCCTAATTGTCTGACTGTTTGTATAGGTTATGATGACAAAAATTAGGGCCTCTGTAAGGCCAAAAGGTATTTTTAAAAGACACTAACAAGTAGCATCACTGACACCAATAGCATCAACCATAAGAGGAAGATGACAAAAACCGGCGCTATCAGAACCATCAGGGCCTGGGGCACTTTAAGTTCCAGGTTTCGACGCAGTCCAGCGTAAAGAAAAACCAATGCCGAGAGAAATTGTGCGAGGCTTCCAAAAACTGGTACTAGTAGAAAGAGGTGTGAGGTCAAGGAGCCTGAAATAATCTCATCTGAGATTTCTCTTAAATCTTTTTCCCTATCAAACAATTCTCCAAAGAATTTTATAAAGGTTCCCCAGATTTTTGCGTAAAACCAAATCCCAACCGGAAAAAATACGACTTCTCCAACAGCAAATATTATCAGTAGTTTTTGGGCCTTCACCGTAAAGGCGGGAATAAGAATTTCAAGTAGTGTCGAATTACCTTCTGAAATGTTAAAAGCCGCCACACCAAGTGCCATCGCTAATAGTGCATAAATAATTTTAACAATTATAAATAACCAAGAGATTCCCATCGCCTCGTAGAGATTTACGCCAATTCCCGTAAGGCTCGCTTTTAGCTCGAGATTCTTCTGATGACTATCATCTGCTAATTGCAGCTGCCCCTGGCCACCAATACTTTCCCTAATACGCCGTGCAAGCCGATGCGCCTCTTGGGTTCTAAAGGGATGGATAAAGTTTTGTAAATAATTTTCTAATAGTACTGTCATGGAGATATAAAATAATGTTCTTCGGCCATTGGCACAGTTGATATTTTATCACTTTTATAATGCAGCTGAATTCCTTCTTTTAAATTCTGAGCAATTATTTCATTTTCTTTAAAGATAACACGGATGGGATTCTGCTGCCAATCGAGTAAAATTTGAGACGCATTTTTCAATTGGCTAACTGGATCGATTGAAGCAACGCGGTCCGCCTGGTTAGTTAAAAAGCGAAACAATTGTAAAAAGGCGCTGTGACGGGGTTCCTTACCTGCTATATCATTTCGAATAATCCCAAATTTTTTACCATTTATAATTTCTAACTGATGGGTCTTATCTTTAAAAGTAATCGCAAACTTTCGATCTTTCTCAATTTTGATGGCCTTTAAATCCCAAAAATCTTGGTGATTAAGAAAGAAAATTTGGACATCCTCTTTACCTAAATCAAAAACCGACTCTTCTGTATTCGAAGTTAAAAAATAACCGTCTAGGCTGCCATACTGGCGGTATAGTTTTAACTCAAATTTTTGCCCCATTAAATCGGTGAGGACGACCTCTCCTATTTTCTTTTTTAAGTTCTCATGTTTAATCGGGAAATAAATTTCTTTTGATTTGAGCTGGGTAAGTTTAGTTGCCAACTGTTTAAAGATCTCTTTTTTATACCCAAGACCTCCAACCGCTTTTGGATAGGTCGCCTGCCTTGAGAAATCAACTGCGAATTTTTTATTTCGTCTAGTCGCCAGCTCAAAGCTATGCCAGTTTAGTCTTTGTCCCTCTACACTTTGGTAATATTTCTTTTTAAAGACATGGGTATCCAGGTAAAAAGAATCCTTAAGATAAGCAAGTGTTTTTAATCGCCGGTACTTCCCCGCCGCCTTATGGCGATCACTTTTCTTATAGGCTTCTTCTAAAGCAGAGGAATCAAAGGCCACAAAGTATTCACTTTTCCCACCCCTTTTAACTTGCATATAAAAGCTGGTGTCGAAATCTAATTTTTTGCCTAGAAAAAAGACCAGCTCATCTTTTTCAAAACCAAATTTAAAAAAATCATTCTTATGTGGAAAGAACTCTCCTTCTTTGCCTACAATCTCAGCAGCTGAAAACTTGCGTTTGATTTTTATTTTAGTAAGTAGCTCTAAAAAATTATTGAGTTTTTTGATATCGATGAGACGATCGTCAGAGACTGAATAAAAGTTGCCTTTCTTTTTATAAAAGGAAGCGTTGCGAGTACTTATTTTAAGTAACTTGCCTAATTCCTGAGGCTTAAACAATGTAATGGAATCCTGGCCAGCTAGTTCTTTTTTAGCCTGTCCCAGCTCTTCAAAGTAATAGGTGAAAACCGTCAAGCCTATAAGTAAAATTAGTAGATAACGACTTTTCATAACATTCCTAAAGCTTTCTTCGGCGACGGTAAAAAACAAAAGAAGTTGAAAAAAGTGTCAGAGGCGTAATAATTACCGCCAAGTAGAAGATCAGACCAATTTGAGGACCACTTATAAAAACAGGCTCCTCTTTTAAAACTGGAAGGTTAAAAGACTTAAGTGGATTATCTTCCATTAGCCAGACTAAGCTTTTGAGAAAAAATTGAAAGTTTTTACCAAATTTTTGGTAGGAATTTATAACAAAGGTAGAGTTACCAAAGGCCACAATTTTAGCCTTGCTGGCCTTCTTTGTTATCGCTGCCACTAATCCAATTGGTCCTTTGAGGTCCTTAAGAGGATCAAATGAGAGGGTTCCTTTAACCACTTCCGCTGGATCTGTATCGCCCCAGCTGGCAGGAAAGGCGCTTGAACTGGCCAGCATTTCAAACTTGTCTCCTTCTTCTATAACTGCTTTGTTGACCGCGGTAGTTAGCGGCAGGAAAACTTGAGATTTTAATCCCTTTGTAATGGCGTGATAAGGTGAGAATGCATTAATAATCGGAACAGTTCCATCAGAGCCGTTGACATGCTTGATCCGGTCGACAACTAATTGGTTTTCAACTTTGATCCCCCATTTGCGAAGCAAGTGACGAAAATGGGTGACGCTTTCGCCATTCAAGTTGGGGTCTATTGCTGCTAAAAGCCTGCCTCCGGATTGAAGGTAGGCTTCCACTACTTCTAACTCGCCCTTTAAAAAAGCCGTTTTAGGGCCCCAGATAATCAGGGTTTTTACTTTCTTGGGAATTTTTTTAATTGAAGAGAGAACAACTTCTTTTAATTCAAAGGACGATTTTTGGATCAGTCCCTTTAAAAAAGTCCCACCCCGGTTTTCTTTTAGCCCAAGACTGACTTCGCCATGTCCGGTTACATAATAAATTTGTGGGTCTGAGTCTCTCGTTAATTTTACGATAGCATTTGTAATCGCCAATTCAGACAACTCATTTGTTCTCTGATGCCTTTCGCCCGACTCGGCGATAATGGTGCCACTTCGTTCAATTTGATATTTAGCAACTAAACCAGGCTGAAGCTCAACGTCTACCAATTCGATCGCGATGTCATTTTTTTCGTATCGATACAAATCAATCAGCGCCCTAATAACTCCTAATTCATTCTTACGAGCAAACACTTTAATTGTGATAGGAATATCTATCTTTCTTAAAATTTCTTTACTCTCTTTCGTCAAAGTATTTGTTTTAAAGGCCGAGAGATCGAAACTGACAGGATTTTTGTAGCTTAGGTAATTGACTAGTCCTAGGATCGCCAATACCAAGGCGGCACTCGCTGAGGCTTGTGTTAGCCCTTTGAATTGAGAGCTGGCATAAAAACCTTTTAAATTCTCTCGGTCCCAAATAATCATCATGCCGGTAAAAGCTAAATTAAAGACAGAGCAAGCGATATTTAATGTCAGCTCTTCTGGAATCGAAATCCACAAGGCCACAATAACTAAGTAGATTATGAAATTACAAATATAGAGAATTCTTTTCATCCAGCTTTTCATTTCACCAATTCCTAGAGTCGAGAGACTTATGAGTCAGGTAGAAGAAAAATCCTATAAATGACACAAAATAAATAAGATTATAAGAACGAAAGGCGCCCCTAACAAAACTTTCGAAATGGTAAGGAGTGCTTAGGTAACTAAAAATTTGTTGTAGTAATACATTATGGGTAGCATTCGAAGTCAGAACTAAGAGCATTAGGAACATAAGAATCCCAAAACCCGAAAGTGCCGCCACAATTTGATTGTCTGTCAGGCTTGAAGCAAAAATCCCAACGGAGAGATAGCACATAATAGAAAAGACGATGCCGGCATAACTACTTGCGACGGTACCCCAATCGTTATAGCCGGAAAAAGAAAGAATGATAGGGAAAATTAATGTAAGAGAGAGCATGAAAAGCATAACAGTTAAACCGGCCAAAAACTTTCCTGCGATAATTTGAAAATGGTTTAAGTTCGATTGTAAGAGAAGGTCCAAGGTATGCAACTTCTTCTCTTCAGAAAAAAGCTTCATGGTTAAAAGAGGGGCCAAAAATAAAAAGATAAAATTCATGTTCCCGTAAGTTGGGATTAGAATCGACATACTTAAGGTTTTATTAGTGATGTCCTTTGAGGCAATTAGGTAATTATAAAAGAGCCAGCCCATCAAGGCACAAAATATTCCAGCAAGAATATAGACTAGCGGTGAACTGAAAAAATCACGACTCTCTTTTTTCCATAGTGTGGTAATTCCTCTTATCATTTAAGTCCTTCTCTCTTATCGAGTCATTTGATTAAACATATCTTCTAGATTTGTTTCGACTTGTTGAATTCCATAGAGGTGGCGTTCGTTATCAAGCATAAAGCGCGCCAGCTCAGGTCTAATATCGTTAGTACTGCGACTGTAGAGTCTTAATAGTGGTTGATCGGCTTCGTTATCCCACTCTACCTTGGCCAGGTCGAATTGCTTAATCAGCTTTTGATCGATACTTGGGTCCCAGCGGTCAACTGTTATCTCGATTACTTGTTGGCCTTTAAAAGTCTTACGCATTTCCTTGAGTGGGCCAGACTTTATGATCTCTCCACTATTTATAATAGAAATATGTGAGCAAAGAAGGCTTACCTCATTTAATTGGTGCGAAGAAAGCAGAACAGTATGATCCCCCCTCAGAGAGAGAATCAGATTTCTAATTTCGACCAAGGCCTTGGGGTCTAATCCAACCGTTGGTTCATCTAGAATTATAATTTCTGGATTATGGACTAGTGTTTGAGCTATTCCCACTCTCTGCTTAAATCCCTTAGAGAGGTTACCTATTAAACGCTTTTCGACACTTCCAAGTCCACATTTCTCAATTGCCGAATCAATTTTGTAGATCGGCTTAAAATTTTGTGAGTGGATCTCTAAAACAAATTGAAGATAATCCCGTACCGTCATATTTAAATAGAGCGGAGGGTTTTCGGCTAGAAATCCTATTCTTCCGTCGACTGTCACTTCGCCTGAAGTTGAGGGCATCAGTCCAGTAATAATCCTCATAGTTGTGGATTTACCTGCCCCGTTAGGACCAAGGAATCCATGAATGGAGCCCTTCTCTACCGAAAATGAGACACCTGACAGCGCTCGGGTTCCGGGAAAGTCCTTAACTAAATTTTGTATAATTATTGCCTTATCCATAGCTTTAGAAGTCCTTGTAGCCAAAATCGTAGCAAATTATGACCCCCCAGCCAATAATTGAGTTGAATTGTTTTGGGACTCAAGACAATCGCCTAAGATACCGAAAATAGTAATATGAAATTGGAAAAACTCTTCCGTTCCTTGACCAAGAAGGCCAAGAACATCTTAATCACAACCCATATCCACCCAGATGCGGATGGAATAGGTAGCCAAATTGCCTTGGCGATGGCCTTACGCCAGTTAAAAAAGGACGCCATTTGCGTCAATGAAGAAGCGCTTTTAGAACGTTATCTCTACTTAGATCCCGACCGGGTGGTGACCTCCTTTGACGAATTTCAAAAAAGTCATAAGGACTGGCCGATCGACCTTTTCATTGTGGCAGATACCAACTCCCTGGCACGGATTGGCACAAATATTCAGGCGCTAGTTCGCCAATCTAAAAACCTGCTTTTCATCGATCATCACCCCTGCCCCAAAGAGCTGGCTGCGATTCACTGTATCGATACTAAAATGGCGGCAACAGGCGAATTGGTGGGCAAATTAATTGCTTCATTGGGGGTTAAGTTTACCAAAGACCTGGCGCTACCGCTCTACACCTCGATTCTTATAGACACCAGCTCCTTCCGTTACCCAACCGTAACGGGAAACACCCACCGCTTAATCGCTGAATTGATGGATACTGGTGTGGAACCTCCCACCGCCTATAATAAAATCTACGGAACAAAACAAATTAGCTATATGCAGTTATTGGGCACGGTTCTAGGATCTGCTCATTCAAATAGTGATGGCAAAATTGCCTGGATGAGTCTCAAAGAAGACGACCTGATTAAGTTTAATGTTGACCCAGAAGACACCCATGGCTTCGTCAATCACCTACTCATTTTAGATAATATAAAAGTTGCCTGTATGTTTAGGCAAATAGACAAGAAGGTCAAAATTAGTTTTCGTTCGGCAGGGGATTTGGATGTCGGAGTAATCGCTCAGGCATTGGGTGGAGGCGGTCACGATCACTCCGCCGCGACTATAATTGAAGGGGAGTTAAGTACCCTTATCCCAGAAATCATCGCTAAAATTGAATTAATGTTAAAGGATTAAAGAGCTATTAGTGATTTTTATTACTAGCAATTTCTCTTTTCTTTCTATTGGCCGGTTTGGTTTTCTCAACCACCACGTTTAAAGGCTTTAGATACCTCATCGCCGCTTTCATCGATTTAAATTTAATCGCTTTTGAGAGGCGATAACTTTTAAATTTCGAAATATAATCATAGCGGCGTACAATCCGCCCCTTTTCACCTTCCTTAAGATTTAAAATCATTTCCATTGGAGGAAATTTCTTTTCGGATGCATTTAATATTTTAAAAAGACCTGGCTCTAAGTAGACTGAGGCCATTAATCTATATTTCTTCTTTTTAATTCCTCGAAAGATAAAGAAAGTACTGCCACCTTTTTTACGTGTGACATTGGGAGAAATGAATACTTCTCTACGGCCATCATTATCGAGGTCCAGAAAAAATCTGCGCATTCCCTCGACCGAACCTGATTTATTATTCCAAACATATAAGAAAGGATTAGATACCACTATCGATTTGTTGGCATCAACCTTATTGATCATTCTAGAGCAAGAAAAACTGCTCAATAGTATTACAAGGATAAATAACAAGCTAATATCTCTCACACAGGTCCCTTTAGGTTCTTTTAATTTGCACCTCTATAGTATCGGCGAAAAAAGGCGTAAATTTAAATGATCTTTAATCCTAATTGACTATTATTATAAGCTATTCCGAGAGTATTTTCTCTAAAACGGCCCGCTCTTTTTCACTAAAACCAAAGGTACTTGTGCCTATAACTGACCGCAATTTTCCATGAGTCGCCAAATCGTTGGGATCATTGATTCCCACCTCACTCTTCCTCATCCCCTCAGCTGACTCCTGAGCTTGCTCTAAACTCATAGGCTTTTTCTCTTCTTGCATGAAGGATGATTTAATTTTGGTTTTATTAAGCAGCGCCTGTCTCTGGATAGAGCTCACTTTTTCATTTTTCGTACTATTTTTCTCGGCTAATTTCTTTCTAATCTCGCTATCAGAGATCTTCAGCTCAGGTCTGGCGCGCTTAATTAGCCCTTGCTTGGCGATATTATTGACGTCACTGCCATACTCATTATTGGCACGGCGAGGTCTGCCCTTTGTTTGGGCCTTTTTTGTAACCTCTGGCTGATTAAAAGACTTGTTAATACGCATAAATAAGATACCCCACTCCATTTTACGCTATCTAGAAGCAGAATTCGGGAGGGAAAAGATTGACTAGTCACTCGAAAAAAAATGATTCGCTCAACTACTAGGAGGGGAAAAGCTTATTTCTTTTTAGATCGATTCTTTTTGCTTTTGGCGGCACTTGCATCGGCCTTCTTCTTCTTTTTTAGCGCCTTTCGCAATTCAATTTTTTCTTCATTCAAAATAATGATGGTCCATTTATTACCGGTATCCGAATTATTTCGAAGCTCACATAAAATCGGTTCAGAGACTTTATCAATGTCATTATAAATATAAAACCTGTGACCTAGAATTGCGGTCATATTATAAAGACCTTGATGAGAATTCCTATCTATTAGAAATTTTAAAAACAGTAAACGAACTGGCTCTTTTTTACTGCCGAGACCATCATATTTCTTCATATCAGAAAGTGATTCCCTGGTCTGGTAGTCCTCGAGGGGCTCCTCAAGTGCCTTGATCATTTTACTTGAAAATGAGAAATCGCTTTTAAAAACTTTCATATTAACAGCGACTTCCTCAAAACCAGTTGCCTTTAGTTT
>JABGVH010000085.1 GCA_018646195.1 Halobacteriovoraceae bacterium | reverse complement strand
GCATTTTCTGTCTGATGTAGTCGGCGCTTTCTGGCTCTCGGCCTTTGCCAGTGAAGGGGTCCGCAAGGCCGCCAAGTACAAGAAGAATCACCCCTTTTACAAGTGGGTTTTTGAAAGCGAGGCACGGCTCTCTATCACTCGCCACCGCGGAGCGATCGGTCCTAAACTAGTTTGGAATTACTGATTTCTCTAAATCCTGCCAATTGTATCCACTTCTTACCTTTTGACTATTCACTATACAGAATGGCCCCGCTAAGTAGCTGACTTTAGCTCGAAAATTGGCATGATTTTCGCTACTAAGTCAGTATGATTCGATCTCTTATTGGCGTGCCGTTACTGCTCGCCCTGCTATTTAGCTGCGTCCAAAAGGACTCCCCTGAAGGGAGTGTTGAGGTCAGTGCCGCCAGTTTGGTGGTAGAGAGCAATAAGACTTGGAAGGCCGGCAAGACCCTGACTATCGTCTTTCTAGATGGTGAGGATTGGCTAAAAGATGAGGTCATTCAAATCGCCAATGAGTGGACAGTTTACGCCAATATAAATTTTGATTTTTATAAGAGCTACGAGCTTGTGCCCTCGGGAAAAAGTGTCCAGATCAAAATCTCTTTTATAGATGAAAAAAACCGCTCCTTTGTTGGAAAAGATTCCGATCGCTTTTTTGCGGCTAAGAAGTCGCCTTCAATGTGGTTTGGTACCATCGCTGGTCAAACCGGCAGCCAAAGAAAAGGAACCGTGCTGCATGAATTTGGCCACGCCCTAGGTCTTCGCCACGAACATCAGAACTCACTAAGAGATTTTAAATTTAACTTAGAAGCGATGAAAAAATACTGCCTTGAAAAATGGGGTAAGGATGAGAAAAATTGCCATGCCGAAGTTCTCGATACTTTCTCAAGTGGTAAAATTATCTCGGTCAGTTACGATCCTCATTCAGTCATGCATTATGACTTACATCCCGACCTGACTGATAGCGAAGAAAAAATAGGCTATGGAAATCAGCTCTCGCTGCTGGATAAAATTGAAATAGCAAAAGTATACCCCGGCAGAATGACAGGTGAAGAAATAGTCGTTCTACACGAAGATCAAATTTATCAGCTAGAGCTAGTTGAGCATTATAAAAATTGTCAGATTGAGGTCGGAAGTAATTCCTCAGGCAAGACCTTTAACTTTGTTGGTCTCAACAAACATGAGTACCGCTACGCTTATTCTTCTCGCAATAGGGCGGATGCCATCGCCAATATGCGCGCCGATAAATACTGTAATATGTCCTTCGAGGAGCTACAGGTTTTCCGCCAAGATATAAAAAGTAAGCAGGATAAAGAGCGTAGCTTTGGTCGCTGTATCGTACCGAAGGCCTCTGACGCCTCGAAAGTTCCGCTGAACTGTAAGAAGGAATTTCCCTTTATGATAGCGGAGAAAGATTTTTCAAAGACAATTGATCACCTCTGCTATCCTACCTTTGGTTCTGCCGTCTACAGTATGAAACGCTCCAACTACTGCTCTAAGAGCGATCAAGAATTAGCAGACGAAGTTCTTTTGGATGCCGCAGAGTTTAGAAATTCTCGCTCTTATAAGAATTGCTACTTGGCAAAATTTCCAGAAACTCAGATGACTGGGATTGTGAAGTATAATTGCCCTAGTGGTTTTCCCTACATGATCTTAACTGGTGATAAATCGGATCGCGCGGTTAAAGGATGCAGCTCTCGCTGGAAAAATAAAGTTAAAGAGATGCGTTCCCACCCCAATTGTAATTAATAAAAATTAAAATGAGTTTGAGAGTAGCTCTACTTGGCGCGGACAGGTTTGAGCATTTCTGTGCCAAAGGAAAAGAGTGTCCTAAGGACTGACAGCTTGGGACTGGCCTTGGGTTTAGGAACTTTTCCCCGACCTAGCCGGTGGATCTGCTCGGTGTACCAGATTATTTCTAGTGGGACTAATTTATCCAGCAATTTACTTCCTGAAGTGAGGGGATGGACTAGGCTTTTGCAGTCCTCTCCCGCCAGTATGCGGCGAGGAAAGTCTGGTTCAAGGGCAATGCTTCTGGCCAGGCCTATCAAGTCACAGGCGCCACTAGACAGCGCCTCAGTCATGCCTGTCGGGGTACGAAAGCCCCCGGTTAGCATTAGGGGGGTAGAAGTCAGCTCCCTGACTTGTTGGCAATAGTCTAGAAAGTAGGCCTCGCGCTTGACCGTGCTATCTCTTCGCGCCCCCATCATCTTTGGCGCCTCGTATGTGCCGCCAGAAATTTCGATTAAATCAATTCCGGCGTCTCCTAATTCTTTGACCACTAACATGGAGTCTTCTTGTGAGAAGCCACCTTTTTGAAAGTCAGCTGAGTTGAGTTTTATTCCAACCGGAAAACTGGCACCTACTGCCTCTCTGATGGCGTGGTAAACTTCAAGCGCAAAGCGCATGCGATTTTCTAAGCTGCCACCGTAGCGGTCCTGTCTTTGATTATGGACAGGGGAGAGGAATTGCGAGACCAAGTAGCCGTGGGCGCCATGGATCTGAACCCCGCTGAAGCCACACTCTTTGAGAACTGATGCGGCGTAGGCGAAGTCACTAATAGTTTTTTGAATTTCTTCTTCTGTCATGGCCTTCGGCACATTAAACATTTTATCCATCGGAGCTGGGAAGCCCTTGGCAGAGGGAGCGAATGGTACCGGCGAGAGGAATTTAGGAGACTGCTTGCCCGGGTGATTGAGCTGGCCCCAAAGTGCCGCGCCCTGCTGACTACAGCTGGCGGCCCAGGCCTTGAGCTGGTCCCGTCCCTCATGGCCTTTTTCAAGGATCACATTATGCGGTTCACCGAGGGCCTTGCTGTCGATCATTATATTGCCGCTGATCAGAAGTCCGGCCCCGCCCGCGGCCCAAGTATGGTAGAGAGTCGAAAACTTGCCACCGGCGAAGTTGCTCTTATCCGCCATATTTTCACTCATGGCAGATTTTCCAATGCGATTTTTTAGGACCGCACCACAGGGAAGAGGAAGGGAGTCATTTAGCTTCATAATTAAAGATTTTTTTCGAAAATTCGGTAGGTCTTGTAGGGAATCCCGCCCATTTTGATAAGCGGCTTATTCATATTTAAATTATCTTCGAGTATCCAGCTGGCCTCACAGAAATGGTAATTGGGGTCTCTATGAGCGGCTTCTTGAATTCTTGTTAAGAGCAGTGCTGCAAGTCCGAGCTTATGGTACTTGCGTTTGACGCCCATAGTGGGAACTCGCATACGGTCGACATGTTTTTTATAATTAAGTAATTTAAAAATTCCAAAAGGAAGCAATTTGCCACTGGGGATTTTTTTGAAAACTTGATTGAGGTCCGGCAGACCAACAACAAATCCTGCCGTATCGCCATCGATTTCAGCAAAAATAATTAAGTTCTCATCGACTACCTGCTTGAGGTCATTGGCAGTATGGCGAAATTCAGCCTCGGTCATAGGTACAAAGCCCCAGTTCTTTTCCCAGGCGTCATTATAAACTTCAAGCATTAGGTCAACTTCCTTCTGCCAGTCTTTCTTATTGGCGGTCCGGTAACTAATCTTCTTTGACCTCTCGATTCGTTCGGTAATTCGCTTGAAAGAATCAGGCAGTGCCTTTTCAATTTCAATATTATAGGCGATTAAGTCTTTCGCCTTGGCGTATCCACAACCTTCGATCAGGTCTTTATGGTACTCGGGATTATAGGTCATCATAATCTGTGGCGGGTCTTCAAAGCCTTCAACGAGGGTTCCACACTCGTAATTTGTCGAGGGGTTCATAGGGCCTAAGACACTGGTCATGCCCTTGTCTTTTAACCAGCCCTCGGCGGCGTCGAAAAGAGTCTTGGCCAGGAAGCTGTTATTCTCAGCTTCGAAGAATCCAAAGAATCCGATTTTTTGCTCATGAAATTTATTATAGTGATCATTGACCACCGCGATTATGCGGCCACAGATATTTCCCTCTGCATCTTCCGCCATCCAAGATTTGAGTTCGGAAGTTTCGTAGAAAGGATGTTTTGGTTTAAAGAGGTCGTGGACCGCCATCTTTAGGGGTGGCACCCAATTGGGATCATTGGCGTAGAGCTTCCAAGGAAGATCGATCATGGCCGCCAATTCTTTCTTATTGGTGACTTCTTTAAGAGTGTAGCTATTCATTTAATTAAGTCCTGAAGGAATCGAGAACTTTT
This sequence comes from Halobacteriovoraceae bacterium, assembly GCA_018646195.1. Taxonomy (GTDB): domain Bacteria; phylum Bdellovibrionota; class Bacteriovoracia; order Bacteriovoracales; family Bacteriovoracaceae; genus JABGVH01. The sequence continues at coordinate 8,185 of JABGVH010000085.1, read as the reverse complement.
CTTTAGCAGCTTTAAAAACTTCTAAAACTTTTCCTAATTCTTCGTGACTATGGCTGGCCATATAGCTGGTGCGAATTAAGGCCTCGCCTTTAGGCACCGCTGGAGAGATAACAGGAGTTGCAAAGACCCCCATCTCTTTGAGGTATTGAGTAACTTGCATCGCCTTTATGTCATCGCCGATGAAAATAGGGATGATAGGGGTTTTAGAGTTATAGGTATAAAAACCAAGCTCTGCAAAACCGTCTCTGACCAATTTGACGTTGGACCAAAGGCGTTCATGGGTATTTTCATTGGGATCGTTAATAACGTCTAAGCAGGCCGAGACAGTGGCAACCGCTGAAGGCGCCATGGCAGCACTGAACATAAAGGAACGTGCAGTATGTTTAACGTAGTCAATGGTCTCTGTATTACCAGAGATAACTCCACCAACTGTTGCAAATGATTTTGAGAAGGTTCCCATATTGATATCAACTTTTTCAGTCAGTCCAAAATGGTTCATAGTCCCGCGACCGCGATCTCCCATCACACCAATTCCATGGGCATCGTCGAGATAGATATTGACGCCAAATTTTTCTGCCAATTGAGCAATCTCAGGAAGCTTGAGGATATCGCCAGTCATGGAGAAAATTCCGTCAGCCACGATAGTGATATTTTTAAAGCGGTTGATATTTTCTTCCAAGAGTTTTTCTAGGGAGGCCATATCGTTATGCTTGTATTTAAAAGTTGTACCCATAGCGAGGCGTGAGGCATCGATCAGTGAGGCATGATTTTCTGAATCAAATAAGAGTAGGTCTTTTGGCCCGCAAATTGTCGGGATAGCACCAAGATTCGATTGCATGCCGGTGGCAAAAACAATCGCTTTCTCATGACCTAGGTACGTCGCCAGCTTTTCTTCTAATTCTTCGTGGATAGTTAAATTGCCGTTAAGAAAGCGGGAGCCGGTGCAACCGGTGCCGTACTTTTCAATCGCTTTGATGGCGCATTCTTTAACATGAGGATGATGGGTCAGACCTAGGTAATTATTGGAGCCCACCATAATTAAATCACGGCCATCGACTTTGACCACGGTGCCCTCAGAGTCCTCTATTTTTCTAAAAAAGGGATAGAGGTCGTTGGCCTTTAACATGGCAACTTTTTTAATTATGGGATGGCTTTTAAATATATCATTCATCATGATAGTGGCTCACTGAAAACTATGTTTATTGTGCAGGGTTTAAATACCCCCTATAAAGAAACCAGTCAATTAAATTGTAATACTTAAAGGCTTAAAATTACGGCAATTACTAGACTTTTCTGCGGATTTCGTCGGCCCGGGCCTCGCCATTGATTTCACGGCAAAGCTCCTCATCGGTCTTCTTGTCAAGGCCGGAAAAAGACACGGCAAAGGCGGTATCCCCTGAAGGCTCGCCCTTATCGTCTTTGATCGGCCAGCATTTGACGACTTTAACCAGCGGGATGTCACATTGAAAGCGATTGATCCGCAGGCGGCAGATTTTGAATTCTTTGCCGACTTCGAAGCGGGTCAGGTTATCGTTGCCGGCACTATAGCTGGCGCCGCCGGCCGAGACGTCCATGACTTCAAATACTTCGTCATCAACTTTGAGCTGCAACTTGATAAAGGAGTTGCAGTTGAGGCGGTAGTCCCTGCGCTGCTGGCTGATATAGAAGTCATGCTTTAACTGCAGGTAGTACTTCTTGCTTTCTTTGTCGTATTTAAAAGGCCCGGTGGTGAAGTAAATTAAATCCTTAGAAGGGATTTTGACCAGTACATCTTTGTCCTTGAGAGAGGAGCCGGTAATGCTTTTCAACATGCCGCCCTTGGCCTCTAAGTAAATTGTACTGCTGGCGATTTCGTAATGAGAGGGTTCAAAAGTCTCGGCCTTCTTCTCTTTGCCTTTTAACCAGCAGATAAAGGGAGTTTTTGAGTCGACTTCTTTTTGGATAACCTCGTCGCGGTCCTCTTTTTTAAGAGTTTCGAAATAATGCATTTTATTGGCATTTACCATAATGGCCTTAAGGGGTTTAAATCAGTCGCTTCCTCTATGATAAGGGCTAATTGGCGCTGAGCAAAGAAATTTACATTCTGCGGCATGTTAAAACGCTGACTTTTGTCAATGGATTAGGCATAATGCCCAGCTATGAATGAAATATGGAGTGGTTCCCTTAGAAAAATGACCGTCACTGCAGCTTCTCCCGTCGAGTACCGAATGGGTGGCGAAAATGGACCGCTCTTAAACCAATACCTGGGCAAGAAGCTGTCACTGCATTTCGAGGGCAAAATTAATTGCATCGAATGCGCCGTAGCGCTTAAAAAAAGCTACCAAGGTGGCTACTGTTTTCCCTGCACCCAAAAATTAGCGGAATGCGATCTCTGCATTTTGAAACCAGAGCTCTGTCACTACGCCAAGGGTACTTGCCGCCAGCCGAAATGGGGTGAAGAGCATTGTATGATTCCCCACTTTGTTTACCTTTCAAAAACTTCCGGAGTCAAAGTTGGGATTACCCGTCACACTCAAATCCCCACTCGCTGGATTGACCAAGGGGCGACTGAAGCTGTACCGATTTTTAAGGTTTCCACTCGCTTACAGTCAGGACTGTTTGAGGTGCTACTAGGGGAGCAAATCGCCGATAAGACCAATTGGCGAAAAATGCTAAAAGGCGAAAGTAGCGAGGAAGACCTATTAGAGCGACGGGACCAGTTATTTGAAGACTGTGGCGAGGCGCTGGATCAATTGGAAGAAGAGCTGGATGACAATGGAATTGAATTCCTCGAAGATGAGGCGGTTACAGAATTGAGTTATCCGGTCTTAGAGTACCCAGAAAAAGTAAAATCGATGACCCTCGAGAAAATGCCAACTATCGAGGGGACCCTAATGGGAATAAAAGGTCAGTACCTAATATTTGACACAGGGGTTATTAATATAAGAAGACATACTGGTCACACCATTACCCTCAAGGCTTAAGGACATATTATGAAAGATGCGACTCCAAAAACTATCCAACTAAGTGAATACCAGGTGCCCGATTACCGGGTTAAAGAAATCCACCTCACTTTTGAACTTGGGAAAACTAAAACCAAAGTGAAAACTAGCATGAAAGTCTCCGCTTCTGGCGCAGCTGGAAAACCGCTGGTTTTAAATGGCGAAGAGCTAGAGCTAAACTCTGTCACATTAAACGGACAGAAGCTTGAAGAGAGTCACTATAAATTGGCCGATGAGCTCTTAACTATTCCAGATGTTCCGGGAGAGTTTACCCTTGAAATTGAAAATACTGTTAATCCCGAAAAGAATACCGCTCTCGATGGTCTGTATTATTCTGGAGGAATGTTCTGTACTCAAAATGAGCCGGAGGGCTTTCGCCGGATAACTTTCTATGTCGACCGACCTGATAACTTGGCGGTTTTTACCACTAAAATTATCGCCGATAAAGCGGAATGCCCAGTCCTACTGTCTAACGGAAACCCGATTGGTTCGGGAGAGCTTGAAGACGGTCGCCATTGGGTAGAATGGAATGATCCCCATCCAAAACCTTCCTATCTCTATGCCTTGGTTGCTGGAGACCTAGGTTTAGTTGAGGATTTTTACACCACAACTTCTGGCCGCAAGGTCAAGCTGCAGTTCTTTGTCGATAAAGGCAATGAAAGCAAGTGTGACCATGCAATGGAATCCCTCAAGAAATCAATGAAGTGGGATGAAGATCGTTTTGGTCTCGAATACGATCTCGATATTTATATGATCGTTGCGGTGGACTCCTTTAATATGGGAGCGATGGAAAATAAAGGCCTCAACGTTTTTAACTCCGCCTATGTATTAGCAAAACCAGAAAGTGCAACTGATAACGATTATTTTGGAATTGAAGCTGTTATCGGCCACGAGTATTTTCACAATTGGACCGGCAACAGAATTACTTGTCGCGACTGGTTCCAGCTGACGCTTAAAGAAGGCCTAACAGTTTTTCGCGATCAAGAATTTTCAAGTGATATGAATAGCCGTGGCGTCAATCGGATTAATAATGTCCGAGGCCTGCGTTCCCATCAATTTGTTGAAGATGCCGGACCGACCGCTCATCCCATTCGTCCCGCCTCTTATATTGAAATCAATAATTTCTATACCGCTACCGTCTATGAAAAAGGTGCTGAAGTGATTGGCATGATCTACACCCTGCTGGGTAAAGAGGGTTTTAGAAAAGGTATGGACAAGTACTTCGAACTCTTTGATGGTGGTGCGGTTACAACTGATGATTTTATTCACGCCATGAGTGTCGCCAACGGCGATTTTGAATTTGCTCAATTTAAAAATTGGTACTCCCAAGCCGGAACGCCATCGGTTAAGGCCGTTGGAAGTTATAACCCAGAAAAAAAGAGTTATTCTCTTTCTCTGACTCAAACTTGTCCTGAAACTCCTGGTCTTAAAAATGACAAACCTTTTTTCATCCCACTAAGCCTTGGGCTCTTGGGCCCCGATGGTAGTGACCTAGTTAGCAAAGTCATTAACTTCACCGAGAAGCAACAAACTTTTGAGTTTGAAGATGTCAGCTTTAAACCAGTGCTCTCACTAAATAGAGATTTCACTGCTCCGATTCGACTTGAAACCGAAAACACTCCGGAAGAATTGGCCTTTCTAATGGCCCATGATAGTGACTTATTTAATCGCTACGAGGGTGGTCAAGTGCTGGCGCAAGCCATGATGCTAGAAATGATCAGCGCCAAACAAAACGGCAACGCGCTGGAAGTTTCTCCACTATTTATTGAGGCCTTTGGAAAAGTCCTGACTGATGGAGGAATCGACAATGAATTTAAAGCGCTAGCGCTGACTCTTCCCTCTGAAAAAGTACTGCAGCAGGAACTTGAAATAATCGACTTTGAGGCCATTCACCATGTTCGTGAATTCGTACTTGTCACCTTGGCCGGTAAATTTAGAAATGAATTCCGTGGTCTCTATAGCAATCTAAATAATGGCAAAGCTTATGCCTTTAACCCAGCAGATATGGGGGATCGCTCGCTAAAAAATACTTGCCTTGGCTACCTGATGACCTTGGCGGATGTTGAAGTTGATCAACTCTGTCTCGAGCAGTTTAATAAGGGTGGCAATATGACCGATCAATTGGCGGCGCTTGCAAACCTAGTCAATAAAGATGTGCCAGAGAGAAAAATCGCAGTCGATGCTTTCTATCAGCAATGGGAGAAGGAAACTCTAGTCATGCAAAAATGGTTGGCAGTTCAAGCGACTTCACAATTGGAAGATACTTTTGAGCTGGTTCAAAAACTGCAAGAGAGTCCGATCTACGATGCAAAGGTTCCCAATTTGGTGAGGTCATTAGTTGGGCGCTTCTGCGCTAACGACCTGCAATTCCACCACAGCTCCGGCCGTGGTTATACCTTCATAGCGGATAAAATTATCGCCCTCGACAGTGTCAATCCACAAATGGCGTCTTCACTGGCACGGGGCTTTAAGTACTATGAACGGGTCAAAGAAGAGAACCGCGCATTGATGGAAACTGAGTTGAAGCGCATTTTAAATACCGAAGGGCTCTCCAAGAACACTTTCGAGATCACCAGTAAGATCTTGGGATAATTGGATTTTGCCCCCAATTTTACAGAGTTTGAGGCAGTCAGAACTGACCTGGTTGACACAGGTCCAGTTCTGGACTATTTTAATTGTATGAAAACGAATACTAATTCACCTATTCAAACTGTTTTATTTTGGCGCTGGCGTTGGCAAGTAAATGCTTAACCCAGCGGTTTGTGAACTTTAGTACCTAACAAAAATCCTTAAATTCACTCTCACAAATCGCTCCACTAACTGGAGTTTGAAATGATTTGTGTACCTGAAATATTAGAAAAACTTAAAAAAACCGATTCAGAAAAGATCTTGGCAGTGCCTTTAATCGAAAAATTGCCAGTCCTGGACTTAAACCCGGTGGCGCTCTACCAGTTGCTTAAGAGTCAGGGAGAGGTTTCCTTTTTCTATGAAAGCAATGAAGATTCTGGCCTGACTGGCCGTTATACCTTCATGGGGCTAGACCCGGTTTCCACCATTACTATCAATGGAGAAGTACTGACGGTAGCGCCTAGTGGTGAGAGTTTCAGTGTTCAAAGGCCCTTTGATAAATTGCAGCAGATTCTCGATCAGTACCAATTATTTGAGCATTGCGAATTGCCGCCCTTTGCTAGCGGAGTTGTCGGTTTTGTCGGGCATGAGTGTATCTATAGCATGCAAGACATAACTCGTGTCAGCAAACCGGGTTACGATTTTTTAGATGATGCCACCCTGATGATCTTTAAAAGTATCATCGTATTAGACCGCCTTGAGGGCAAGCTGCAGCTGATTTCAAATCTCTTCTTGAAGCCCGGTCAGGGCCAGCTCGAAGAAAACTACTTAGAGGGAATTGAAAACCTCAATAAATTATCCCGGTTAGTAGAGCGCGCCCGCAGTCATAAGCTGGCACCACTGCCAACAGGCGCTAAGTGCCCGCCTCAGAAAGTCGAATCGCTACTAAAGCGCTCGCAATTCCGCTCTCGCTTTTCTAAAATCAAGGGGCATATTCGCCGTGGCAATCTCTTTCAATGTGTCCTTTCAAATCGCTTCCAGACAGCAGTCGAGTCTGACCCACTGACAATTTATCGCGTGCTCCGGCACACTTCTCCGGTGCCCTATCTCTACTATCTGCAGCTGGGTGAAACGGCGCTCTTTGGCGCCTCTCCTGAGCGATTCGTGCAAGTCGAAGACGGCATGGTGGAAACTCGCCCGATAGCGGGAACCAGACCAAGGGGCGCCAATAGGCCAGAGGATTTGAGATTAGAGGCGGAGCTCTTAAGCGATGAAAAAGAAAAAGCCGAGCACCTAATGTTGGTTGATCTGGGTCGCAACGATATTGGAAAGGTATCCCGCGCTGGTACGGTAAAGGTCACTCAATACATGCAGGTGGAGCGCTTTTCAAATGTTATGCACCTGGTATCTAAGGTCCGTGGCGAATTAAAAAAAGGCATCGCACCTCTGCAGGCCTTCTGCTCTTGCTTTGTCGCCGGAACTCTTTCAGGCGCCCCCAAGAGAAAGGCGATCGAAATTCTTTTAGAACTAGAACCAGTTGAGCGTGGCCCTTATGGAGGAGCTATTCTCTACTACGATTTTCGGGGAAACTTTGACTCCTGTATCACTATTAGGAGCCTGCTAGTTCACGACAAAATGGCCTACTTTCAGGCCGGGGCGGGCATCGTCGCCGACTCTGTAGAAGAGAGTGAGTACCTTGAAATTATCGCCAAAACTGGCGCGATCACACGGACCTTGAATCAAGTAGAGAATGGAGTGGCGAAATGATTCTACTAATCGATAATTACGACTCCTTTACCTATAATGTTTATCAATTACTTTGCGACCTAGGCGAAGAGGTTGAAGTCGTCAAAAATGACCAGATAACGATTGCTGAAATTCGCGCTATCAATCCCGCCGCAATTGTCATCTCCCCCGGTCCCGGTATCCCCAGCGAGGCCGGAGTTTGCCTAGAGTTAGTCAAACAGCTGTACCGCGAGTTTCCCATTATGGGAATTTGCCTCGGCCATCAAACTATCGCCGAGGCCTTTGGCGGCCGGGTGGTGGAGGCCTCAGTTATCGTGCATGGTAAGATGGCGGAGATCTTTCACAATGGAGATAAGCTATTTGACCGCTTAATTTCTCCCTTCACCGCCACTCGCTACCACTCACTTATAGTCAGCCGAAAAGACTTCCCAAACTCGCTAGAGATTCTCTCTTGGGTTAAAGGCGGCTCCATTATGGCGCTTAAACATAATCACTATCCCGTTTATGGAGTCCAATTCCACCCGGAATCTATTGGAACACCAGCGGGAATACCTCTGATGCAAAATTTTTTAAAGGAAATTAGAAATGAAAAATCTATTGAATACAGTGCTTGAAAAAAATATCCTCTCCAAAGAGCAGGCACAATTGGCGATTAGCGGCTTGCTTGAGGGCGAGTTAAGTAATTTACAGATGGGGGCCCTCTTAGCGGCGATGAGAATTCGCGGGGAGAGCGCTTCTGAAATTGCAGGTTTTGCTGAGACCTTATTGCAAAAGGCCAGCCTATTACCCAACCCACCGGAGAATTGCCTCGATGTCTGCGGAACCGGCGGTGATGGCCGCAATACTTTTAATATCTCAACCGCCGTTTCTCTGACGGTGGCTGCGGCGGG